>NZ_KV807719.1:0-2023 GCF_001812125.1 Streptococcus sp. HMSC071D03 | reverse complement strand
TTTCATCAACCCACTACAGTTGACAAAGAGCCAAGAAATACAGTACCTAACGAGGATACTGTATTTTTTGGTTTTTAAGATTTAAAATCGTAGTCCTTAACAATTTCGATACTGTCGATAGTGATAGCAGTAGTTGGTTTGTCTTTTTCGTCTTTTTCAGCTTTGGCAATCTTATCAACAACATCCATACCATCGATGACTTGACCAAAGACAGGGTGTTTGCCGTCTAGACTTGGGTTACCACCCTCTTTGTAGGCTTCGATAATTTTCTTTGGATAACTACTTGTAGGCAGTTTGGCAGAAATATCTGTTGTATTTTGGTTGATGAAGAACTGGCTACCATTGGAATTTGGTTGGCCAGTATTAGCCATGGAGAGAGAACCACGGATGTTATAGAGATATGGAGAGATTTCGCTCTTGAAACCAGTTCCATGGTCTTTAGTTTTGTCCTTATCGTGCCAGATGGATTCGCCACCTGTACCATCTCCTTTTGGATCACCAGTCTGAACCATAAAGCCATCAATTACTCGGTGGAAGGTAACACCATTGTAGTAGCCTTCCTTAGCGTGAGTTAGGAAATTTTCAACCGCAAGAGGGGCTAGCTTTGGAAAGAGTTTGATGCGGATATCTCCTTGACTTGTATGGAGAATGACTTCAGCCTCATCTTCAGCGACTACCTTAGATAGTTGTGGGAAATTGGCATTTTCATTTGTCAAGGCATCTTTAAGATCCTTGGCAGATTGGGCAGCTGCTTTGGAACTTTCTTCGGCAGCCAAGCTAGAATCTACATAGTCATCCCCTCGAAGACTACGTTGGATACTGCTACATCCAGCAAGGGCAAAAGTTGAGATTAATAGAAGTGTTACTATTTTTTTCATGGGAATCCTTTCAAAAATCATTTCTACCATTGTACCCTAAAAGGAAGTGGATTTCAAATGTTAGTAGTTTACAAAAATGGCTTAGATAATAGTTGGGATTTCATCATCATCTTGAAAATCTTCAACTTCTTCTTCCCCAGTAAATGGTTTCTGAAAAGAACTTAGTATAAAACGGGCAATTGGTCCGACAATTAGGAAGTTTAGAGGAAGAGCTGCAATAAAGTTTACGATCCAGGCACTTAGATAGGTCTTGGATGTGATAGCAATGCCATTGTAGAAAAGTCCATAGAAGGACATGAAAGTGACCATGAGAACTGCCATTCCTCCAGAAATTGTAATGATTTTCTGCCAGCGTTTATGATGATCCTTGAGGATACGAAAGGCAATTGACTTAACGATTGGTCCAACAAGGATGACATCCAATAAAAAGGCTGTGACAAAACCAGGAATGTAACCAAGGGCTAAATGATGTAGTGAAAGTTGACCAACCATAAAAAGATTCCAAATAGACATACCGAGTACCATCATGGAACACATTAGTGTTGTAAATAAAAGAGCTTCTTTAAAATTTCTAGGCATTATAGTCTCCATTTCTTTTTGATTAGACATCAGTTTATCATAAAAAATTTTTTCTCGTAAGTGAATTGATTATATTTTTTTAAGAAACTGTTTTCAAAACAATCAACCTGTCTTGGTTGATTAAAGATTCTTCTTTGGATGGCGGTCAATGATTGCTTGATGGTCTTTGAGTGCCTGTTCTCCTTTTGAAGTTAGTCTATAACCGCGAATCGAGAAGTGATCAGCTAATTCTTCTTAAAAATAGTCGTGAAGGGTTTGATCCAGGTCGGTAGCCTTCATTTTAGAAAGTCCAGTAACTCTCTTCTTCTTCAGGATATTCTTTTTCATGGTGCTATTTAGATGGTCAAGTGAGTCAAAAGCAGTTTCGACAAGAGCATAGCCTTTCTCAACAAGCGTTTCTAAATGTTTTGGGACATCAATGCCATAAGTGTACTCGAAGTATTTAGGAAACCAGTTCTTAAGAAAGCTCGTAAAGCATCACAATTAGTAAACGTTAATTCGAAAGAATTACTATATTTTAAAAGAGCATCTTTTTTCTACCATTTGTCAAGTATAATACGGTTTCT
>NZ_KV807718.1:40288-81840 GCF_001812125.1 Streptococcus sp. HMSC071D03 | reverse complement strand
AGAAACCGTATTATACTTGACAAATGGTAGAAAATAGAAGCGTCAAATCATAAAAAAGCCTGCCCTGATTCAATCAAGAGCTGACGCTATTTTCAATCTATTTTACAAAGACCATTTCCTTGTCACTAGACAGGTCTTCTCGATAGTGGAAACCTACAAAGCTGAGCTTTTTGATTTCTTCTACCGAAGTTACCTGATCTTCCATCAAGGCTGTTAAGAAACCACCTCTAGCTTTCTTTGAAATGGTTGAGTGGACTTTAAGTTTTCCATCTCTGTCTTCCATAAACTTAAAGGTCACCATTTTTTCACGGATATCTTTTGGAAAGACAGTTTCAAACTCCGAAGACAAGAGTGAAAAGATTAGTTCTTCACCCTTCACCGACTCTTCATAAGCTGACTGCCAGTGACTTTTCAGGCTTTTCCCAGCGATTTTAAGCTTCATCAAAAAGTCCAGTCTGTGAGGTGCAATCGATGCAAAGGCTGGAATCACACCGTAAAGAGCTGACGTTATCATGAGGTGATTCTCCAGATAGGCTTCTTCAGCCTTGCTTAGATTGTCCCGTTTGATGTTGCGATACATGAGTCCATCAAAGAGGTGCAAGGCTGGATAGTTTATCGCAGTTCCATTTTCTAAGGCCTGGATATGGTCATACTCCTCTTGCGCTTTTTCGGCAGATATTTTGTAAAAGTTCTCCAGCTCTTGGGCAGAATATCTGGCCAATTCATCCAGCACCGCCTGACTTTCAGGACGCAATGGTTTAGCCTCTAAACTAGGGATTTCGGTATTCATTTCTTTTGCAGTTGGGATTAGAATTTTCATAGTGTTAGTGTAGCATATTTTTTTAGGACTACCAAGGATTTGCACCTAAAAACCTCGGTGAATACCGAGGCTTCTTTCCTTATTTTGGCAATCCTAACCAGATTGCAAAGAGAACGAGTGCTGTCCCAAGGCAGCTTGTCAAGATAGATGACAGATTAAACTTTTTCTCCTTTAGGTGAGAAAATCCTATCTTCAAAGCGAAAAGACCAAGCAACATCGAACCAATCATCAGATAAAATCCCATTTGACTGTCCTCCATTTATTATTCTTTCATCCATTATCACAAATTTCAAACAAGAGTGCAAGAAAAACGAATTTTTTTAGTTATTTAGCTTGAAAAATCATCCACTATTCTAGTGAAAGATAATCTGAACCTGCTTATATGATAATCCCTTCTAAATGATCCAGTTCATGCTGACAGATCTGAGCAGGAAATCCTGTCAGGGTAATGGTTTGCTCTTGCCAATGGATATCTCGATAAGCCACGGTAATCTTTTCATACCGAGTTATTGGTCTCACTCCTGTCAAAGACAAACAACCTTCCTCTGTTTCGTATAAGCCTTCAAAAGATTGGAGAACCGGATTAAACATAACCATGGGAATCATTCCGATATTAAAAATAATAACACGTTTTTGTACCCCAATCATATTGGCTGCTAGTCCAACACAGGTTTCTCGGTTAGCCAATAGGGTATCCTGCAAATCCTTTGCTAGGGGTAAATCTTCCTGACTAGCAGGCTGGGATACCTGCGACAAAAACAAGATATCTTTTACAATTTTCTTTTCCAAGTCTTCTTTCCTCCATCTTTTTCTCTACTTGATTATAGCACAAAATCTATTGACATTTATCTTATATAAAAGCAAAAAAGCCATCCGAAGATGACTTTTCAATGCTTAAATAGCGTTTTTATCTTTTCCAAGTGCTCGTTGAACTGCTTTGACAATCTCAACAAGGACTACAATCATAAGCGCTCCTACAGCGACCACCATCCATTGAGTCAAACTCAAATGTGACACGTGGAAGAGATTATTAAATCCAGGAACCAAAATTGTCACCACAAAGAGAACAAAGGCAACTGGGATAGACCAGTTAAAGGTCTTGTTAGTAAAGAGTCCCACTTTAAAGATCGATTGGTAAACCGACTTAACGTTAAAGGCATGGAGCAATTGGATCAAACCGAGAGTTGCAAAAGCCATGGTAAGGGCATCCGCATGGATTTCAGTATGACTTTGGTGCTCTGGGAAAAGAAGAGCCCAACCATAAACACTTAGAACTAGCATGGTTTGGAAGATTCCTTGATATATAATAGCTCCAAAGACACCACCGTCAAAGAAGTTAGATTTACGTCCACGAGGTTTGTGGGTCATAACTCCTGGCTCAGCTGGTTCTACACCAAGAGCAATGGCTGGAAGCGTATCTGTTACCAAGTTAATCCAGAGAAGATGCACTGGTTGCAATACATCCCAACCAAACAAGGTTGCAAAGAAGATCGTGAAGACTTCAGCCATATTAGCAGACAAGAGGTATTGGATTGATTTTTGGATATTTGAGAAGACTTTACGTCCTTCTTCAACCGCTACGATAATGGTTGCAAAGTTATCATCAGCAAGGACCATATCCGAAGCTCCCTTAGAAACTTCTGTACCAGTAATCCCCATACCGATACCGATGTCCGCTGTCTTAAGTGAAGGCGCATCGTTGACCCCATCACCCGTCATGGCAACAACCTTGCCTTCATTTTGCCAAGCTTTAACGATACGAACCTTGTGCTCAGGCGATACACGCGCATAAACAGAGTATTGCTTGAAGACTTTTTGGAATTCTTCATCCGTGAGTTCATTCAACTCAGCACCCGTGAAAACATGGTCTTCTGTATCATTTGAATCGATGATACCGAGACGTTTGGCAATAGCTTCTGCTGTATCTTGATGGTCACCCGTGATCATGATTGGACGGATACCCGCTTCCTTAGCGACACGAACAGCTTCTGCAGCTTCTGGACGCTCAGGGTCGATCATGCCGACCAAACCAGAGAAGATCAGGTCAGATTCAACAATTTCAGATTCCAAGGTTGGAATTTCGGCGCTTGTCTTATAAGCCATCATCAAGACACGAAGGGCTTGTTTAGCCAAGTCTTTGTTGGTAGCAAGGATGGCATTTTTATCTTCTTCTGTGATTGGGCGAACTTCCCCATTGACTTCAATACGAGTCACGCGCTTGAGCAATTGGTCAGGCGCACCCTTGACAGCGATAAAGTAAGAACCGTCAGATTCCTTATGAATGGTAGACATGAGTTTACGGTCTGAGTCAAATGGCAATTCAGCTACACGTGGCTCATCCTTCAAGACTTCACGAACATCAAAGTTGTGGTCCAAACCAAACTGTACCAAAGCTGTCTCAGTTGGGTCCCCAATCAGCTTGCCAGATGGGTCCACCTTGGTGTCATTGGCAAAGTTCATGACACGGAGCGTATTATTGTTAGCAGCAATCTCAGTTGCTGAGCTTTGCACTTGACCGTTGGTATAAACCTTTTCAACAGTCATTTGGTTCATGGTCAAAGTACCTGTTTTATCAGATGCAATGATTTCTGTTGAACCAAGCGTTTCAACCGCTGGCAATTTACGGACAATCGAATTGCGTTTAGCAAGGGTTGTAGTTCCCAAAGATAGAACGATGGTTACAATGGCAGGAAGCCCTTCTGGAATAGCCGCTACTGCAAGAGCAACCGCAACCATCAAGCCTTCTAATGGATGTTCGCCACGAACAAAGACACCAACCAAGAAGGTAATCACTGCAATCACAATGATTAAGTAAGTCAAGGCCTTAGATAATTGTTCCAAGCTTTGCTTCAACGGTGTTTCTGTTTCGTCTGCATTGGCTAACATATCCGCAATCTTACCAACTTCTGTGTACATACCAGTGTTGGTCACGACACCAATACCACGACCGTATGTTACGTTTGAGTTTTGGTAACCCATATTAACACGATCCCCGATACCAGCATCTGCTTCAACAAGTCCTGTCACATCTTTTTCAACTGGGACAGACTCCCCTGTAAGAGCTGCTTCTTCGATTTTAAGAGAAGCTGCTTCAAACAAACGCATATCTGCAGGCACGACATCTCCCGCTTCAAGCAAGACGATATCTCCAGGTACTAATTCTTTCGAGTCAATCTCAATAACATGACCATCACGACGAACACGAGCCATCGGGCTAGACATATTTTTCAGAGCTTCAATGGCTGCTTCTGCTTGACCTTCTTGGTAAACACCAAAGGCAGCATTCAAGACAACTACGGCCAAGATGATAATGGCGTCTGTTAAGCCATCCATCCCTTCTGTAATGACAGAAAGTGCCGCTGCCGCAAGCAAGATGATAATCATCAAATCCTTAAATTGATCAAGGAATTTAGCTAGTAGGCTACGTTTCTCTCCCTCTTCCAACTCATTACGACCATAAGTCGCTAAGCGTTCTTGAGCTTGAGCAGTTGACAAACCTTCGATAGATGAGTCCAAGTTCTCTAGGACTTCTTCTGCAGTTTGTGTGTAAAACAAGTCTTTATTTTGTTCTTTTGACAAAACAGTCTCCTCCTTTTTGGCCTCTTTTTACAAAAAAAGAGACCTGTTTTTTAAAAAAACAAGTCTCGCTGTTTAATATAGTGCCGGAAATAATTCGTAATGACGACACTATCGCGGTTTCCCGCCAGCTACTCCCTTGAGTAGTTCTATTATAACAGAATTTCAAAAGTTTTCAAGTGCTGGAGTGGAGTGAGTCACCTCCATTTGAATTTTCCTTACAAAACCAGTATAATGATAGAATACAAAAATTCTAGGAAGAGAGTCAGATGAATCAATCCGTTTCAAACTTGAAATTAGCTGAACGAGGTGCTATTATAAGCATCTTGACCTACCTTTTCTTGTCAGCAGCTAAGTTAGCAGCAGGCCACCTCCTTCACTCGTCCAGTTTAGTAGCAGATGGTTTCAACAACGTTTCTGATATCATCGGAAATGTTGCCCTCCTCATTGGGATTCGTTTGGCCCGCCAACCAGCAGATAGAGACCATCGTTTCGGTCACTGGAAAATCGAGGACTTGGCAAGCCTCATCACTTCCATCATCATGTTTTACGTTGGTTTTGATGTCTTGCGAGATACGATTCAAAAGATTATTAGTCGCGAAGAAATAGTGATTGACCCACTGGGAGCGATTCTAGGAGTGATCTCTGCTGTAATTATGTTTGCTGTTTATCTCTACAACACCTACCTCAGCAAGCAGTCCAAATCTAAGGCGCTTAAAGCGGCTGCCAAGGACAATCTATCAGATGCAGTCACTTCACTTGGAACCACTATCGCCATCCTAGCCAGCAGTTTTAACTTCCCTCTCGTGGATAAATTGGTTGCCATCGTTATTACCTTCTTTATCCTCAAGACTGCCTATGATATCTTTATCGAGTCATCCTTCAGCCTTTCTGATGGTTTTGATGAACACTTGCTCGAAGATTACCAAAAATCTATCATGGAAATTCCTAAGATTAGCAAGGTCAAATCTCAACGCGGTCGTACTTACGGAAGCAACATTTATCTGGACATTACTCTGGAAATGAACCCAGATCTCTCTGTTTATGAGAGTCATGAAATTGCGGACCAGGTTGAATCAATGTTATCAGATCGATTTGGTGTCTTTGATACAGACATTCATATTGAACCAGCACCAATCCCTGAGGATGAAATCCTAGATAATGTCTATAAAAAATTGCTCATGAGAGAGCAACTAATCGACCAAGGAAATCAACTGGAAGAGTTACTTGCAGAAGATTTCATATATATCCGCCAGGACGGACAAGAACTGGACAAGGATGCCTATAAGGCTGAAAAAGAACTGACCTCTGCCATTAAAGAGCTTCATTTAACCTCTATCAGCCAGAAAACAAAACTCATCCGCTACCAAGTCGGTGATACCATTCATACCAGCATCTGGCGCCGCCACGAAACTTGGCAAAATATTTTCCATCAGGAAACGAAAAAAGAAAAAGACTAAAAATGAGGCCGGGATAATTTCCAACCTCATTTTTCATGTTTATTTTGCAACGCTCTTAGCAAGAACGAAGTTTCCAAGTGTAGCCGAACCATTACCTGCAACAGCTGGTGTTACGATATAGTCACGTACATCTGGAACTGGTAGGTAACCATTGAGAAGAGATGTGAATTTCTCACGTACTCGGTCCAACATGTGTTGTTGAGCCATAACCCCACCACCAAAGACGATGACATCTGGACGGAAAGTTACAGTTGCGTTTACAGCTGCTTGAGCGATATAGTAGGCTTGAACATCCCATACAGGGTTGTTGAGTTCAATGTTTTCCCCACGAACACCTGTACGAGCTTCCAAACTTGGACCAGCTGCATAGCCTTCCAGACATCCCTTATGGAAAGGACAAACACCGTTGAATTCTTTTTCAATATCCATTGGGTGTCTAGCCACATAATAATGACCCATCTCAGGGTGACCAACACCGCCGATAAACTCGCCACGTTGGATAACACCTGCACCGATACCTGTACCGATTGTGTAGTAAACCAAGTTTTCGATACGGCCACCAGCATTGTTACGGGCAACCACTTCACCGTATGCAGAACTATTTACGTCTGTTGTGAAATACATCGGAACGTTTAGAGCGCGACGGAGAGCACCGAGCAAGTCTACATTTGCCCAGTTAGGTTTTGGAGTTGTTGTGATAAACCCGTAAGTTTTTGAGTTTTTATCGATATCGATTGGACCAAATGAACCAATGGCAAGTCCTGCAAGATTGTCGAATTTTGAGAAGAACTCGATAGTTTTATCGATTGTCTCGATAGGAGTTGTTGTTGGGAATTGTGTTTTTTCTACAATATTAAAGTTTTCATCACCGACAGCACAGATAAATTTTGTACCGCCCGCTTCCAAACTTCCGTATAGTTTTGTCATGATTAACCTCTTGTATTTATTTTCTTTATTATAGCATATTTCCAGACTGAAAATTGCTCAATATTTTAGATTTTCCTCTGTAAATTTTACCATTCAATCAAAAACGAACAAACATGACATTTGTTCGTTTTTATAAATCTATTAAGCTTTAACTTCGATGATTGCATCACCTTTAGCAACTGATCCAGAAGCAACTGGATTTACTGAAGCAAAGTCTGCAGTGTTTGTCACGATAACCATTGTTGTGTTATCAAGACCTACAGCAGCAATCTTAGCTGAGTCAAATGTTCCAAGAACATCTCCAGCTTTAACCTTGTCACCTTGAGCAACTTTTTGGTCAAATCCTTCACCGTTCATTGAAACAGTGTCGATACCCACGTGGATCAAGATTTCAGCTCCGTTTGCAGTTTTCAAACCATAAGCATGTCCTGTTGGGAAGACGATTGTCACTTCAGCATCAGCTGGGGCGTAAACAACATCTTGACTAGGTTTTACAGCGATACCTTGTCCCATAGCTCCACTTGAGAAGACTGGGTCATTAACATCTGAAAGGGCAACTACGTCACCAACGATTGGTGTTTGGATTGTTTCGTCTGTTAGCTTAGATGCAGTTTCTACTACTTCTTCGCTAACTTCAGGCTTTTTTACAGTTGATTCTCCATCAGTTTCATCTTCATAACCAAACATGTAAGTAAGAGCAAAACCAAGAGCGAATGATACAGCTACCATAAGAAGGTATTGTGGAAGTTGTCCGTTACCAATGTAAAGCATTGTACCAGGGATGATTGTGATACCATTACCAGTACCAGCAAGACCAAGGATAGATGCCAATCCACCACCGATTGCACCAGCGATCAATGAAAGGAAGAATGGTTTACGGAAACGCAAGTTAACCCCGAAGATAGCAGGCTCAGTAATACCTAGGAAGGCAGAAAGAGCAGCTGGGAAAGCAAGTGTTTTAAGTTTTGGATTTTTAGTTTTCACACCAACGGCTACTGTTGCAGCACCTTGAGCAGTCATGGCAGCTGTGATGATAGCGTTGAATGGGTTAACATGGTCAGTAGCAAGCAATTGAACTTCAAGCAAGTTGAAGATGTGGTGAACACCTGATACGACGATAACTTGGTGAACTCCACCAATCAAGAAACCACCAAGACCAAATGGCAAGTTAAGGATAGCTTTTGTTCCAAGAAGGATATAGTTTTCAACAACGTGGAAGACTGGTCCGATAACAAACAAACCAAGAATTGACATTACGAGGAGTGTTACGAATGGTGTTACCAAGAGATCAAGTACATCTGGAACCACTCTACGAACAGCTTTTTCAAACTTAGCTCCGACAACCCCGATGATGAAGGCCGGAAGAACTGAACCTTGCAAACCAACAACTGGGATAAATCCGAAGAAGTTCATAGCAGTTACTTCACCGCCAGAAGCAACAGCCCAGGCATTTGGAAGTGAACCAGAAACGAGCATCATACCAAGAACGATACCAACAGCTGGGTTACCACCAAATACACGGAAGGTTGACCAAACAACCAAACCTGGCAAGATAATGAATGCTGTGTCAGTCAAGATTTGAGTGTAAGTTGTAACATCTTCTGGAAGTGTCATTCCAAGAGCATTCAAGAGACCACGAACACCCATGAAGAGACCAGTTGCTACGATAACTGGAATGATTGGAACAAAGACGTCACCAAAAGTACGGATGGCACGTTGGAACCAATTTCCTTGTTTAGCAGCTTCTGCCTTCATCTCATCCTTAGATGTCGTTGGCAAACCAAGAGCTACGACTTCATCGTACATCTTGTTAACTGTACCTGTACCAAAGATGATTTGGTATTGACCTGAGTTAAAGAAAGCACCTTGAACTTTTTCCAAGTTCTCAATAGCATCTTTGTTAATCTTCGCTTCATCTTTCACCATAACACGAAGGCGAGTAGCACAGTGAGCTACACTGTTAACATTCTCACGTCCGCCCAAGGCTTCGATGACTTTTTTTGCAATTTCTGTATTGGTCATTTGCAAAAATCTCCTTATAAAAAAATTTGTTCTTGTTTGAAAGCGATTTTACTCGCCCCACGAATATTATTCTATCACGTTTAAAAAATATGTCAAGCGTTTTGCAGAAAAAATTTTGCTATTTTTTATTTTTTGATTGTTTTTGCTATTTTTTTCATCAACACAGCCATAACACCCTCTAAAATCAAGGTTTTTACTTTAAAGTTTTTCAAAAACTTTCATATTTTCATCATTTTCCATAAAATTACGTTTCCAAACTCTGTCAATCGTTTGACATTTTTTTCTTTAATTTAGTGTAAAAGACTTGCTTTTTTATAAGGAAACGTTTACTATTAAGATAGTAGAATTTATGGAGGAAATAGAAATGGAATGGACTACTGAACGTCGTTACAGACGTTATGAAGATTGGACACAAGAAGAAAGAAAAGAAATCCAAGAAAAGATGGTGCAATCCCCATGGCATGTCAGCTATCACATTGAACCAAAGGAAGGACTTCTCAACGATCCAAACGGTTTTTCTTATTTTGATGGTAAGTGGATTGTATTTTACCAAAACTTCCCCTTTGGAGCAGCCCACGGCTTGAAATCTTGGGTTCAACTTGAGAGTGACGATTTGGTGCACTTTACTGAAACAGGTGTAAAAATCTTACCTGATACTCCACTGGATAGCCACGGCGCTTACTCAGGATCTGCTATGCAGTTTGGTGATCAATTGTTCCTATTCTATACAGGAAATGTCCGTGATGAAAATTGGGTTCGCCACCCTTATCAGATTGGTGCCTTGATGGATAAGGATGGAAATATTAAAAAGATTGATAAGATCTTGATTGATCAGCCTGCTGATGCTACTGACCACTTCCGCGATCCACAGATTTTTAACTTTAAAGGACAATACTACGCTATCGTTGGTGGTCAAGACTTGGAGAAAAAAGGGTTTATCCGTCTTTACAAAGCTGTCGAAAATGATTATACAAACTGGCAAGAAGTTGGTGATCTTGACTTCAACAATGACCGTACTGCCTATATGATGGAGTGCCCAAATCTTGTCTTTGTTGGAGAACAACCTGTCCTTCTCTACTGCCCACAAGGTTTGGATAAAAAGGTTCTTGACTACGATAATATCTATCCAAATATGTATAAAATCGGTGTTTCCTTCGATCCTGAAAATGCTCGTATGGTAGATGTGTCTGAACTACACAATCTAGACTATGGTTTCGAAGCATATGCCACTCAGGCCTTCAATGCTCCTGATGGACGTGCTCTGGCAGTTAGTTGGCTTGGTTTGCCAGATGTGTCTTATCCATCTGATCGTTTTGATCACCAAGGGACTTTCTCATTGGTCAAGGAACTTACCATTAAAGATGGCAAACTCTATCAGTATCCTGTAGCTGCTATCAAAGAACTCCGTGCTTCACAAGAGGAATTTTCAAATCGTTCTGAAACCAAAAACACCTACGAGCTCGAGCTTAACTTAGCAGCCAATAGTCAAAGTGAAATCGTTCTTCTTGCTGACAAAGATGGCAAAGGACTCTCTATCAATTTTGACCTTGTCAATGGTCAAGTTACTGTTGACCGCAGTCAAGCAGGTGAGCAATATGCTCAAGAATTTGGAACTACTCGCTCATGTTCAATCGACAACCAAGCTACTACTGTAAATATCTTCATCGATAATTCAGTCTTTGAAATTTTCATCAATAAAGGAGAAAAAGTATTTTCTGGTCGTGTCTTCCCTCACAAAGATCAAAATGGAATCCTCATTAAATCTGGAACCCCAACTGGAACTTACTACGAATTAGAATATGGTCGCAAAACTAACTGATGTCGCAGAACTAGCAGGCGTCAGCCCAACTACTGTCTCACGTGTTATCAATAAAAAGGGCTACCTGTCAGAAAAAACTATTCAAAAGGTCAATGAGGCCATGCGGGAGTTAGGCTACAAACCCAACAACCTTGCTCGTAGCCTCCAAGGGAAATCAGCCAAGTTAATTGGGTTGATTTTCCCAAAAATCAGCCATGTTTTCTATGCTGAATTGATTGACAAACTGGAGCACGAACTCTTCAAAAACGGCTATAAGACCATCATCTGTAATAGTGAGCACGATTCGGAAAAAGAACGTGAATATCTTGAAATGCTAGAAGCTAATCAAGTGGATGGCATTATCTCTGGTAGCCATAACTTAGGGATTGAGGACTACAATCGCGTAACGGCTCCAATCATTTCTTTTGACCGAAACCTATCACCAGACATTCCTGTCGTTTCCTCTGATAACTATGCTGGTGGAGTCCTAGCAGCTCAAACCTTGGCTAAAACTGGATCCAAGTCTGTCATTATGATTACAGGTAATGACAACTCCAATTCACCAACTGGACTTCGCCATGCAGGCTTTGCTTCTATCTTCCCAAAAGCTCCCATCATCAATATTTCCAGTGACTTTTCACCCCTCCGCAAGGAAATGGAAATCAAAAGTATTCTGAAAAAACAAAAACCAGATGCTATTTTCGCATCGGATGATTTGACTGCCATCTTGGTAATGAAGATCGCCCAGGAACTTGGCATCTCTGTTCCAGAACAACTCAAGGTTATTGGTTACGATGGAACTTATTTTATCGAGAATTTCTATCCTCACCTTACTACCATTAAACAACCCTTGGAAGAAATTGCTCGCCTGACAGTTGATTTACTACTTCAAAAAATCGAAGGAAAAGAAGTTGCCACAACCGGTTATTTCTTACCAGTTTCCCTCCTACCAGGAAAAAGTATTTAAACAAAAAGAGTCTGAGACAAAATAGTTCTCAGACTCTTAATTTAGTATACTATCAATAAATAATATTATAGAAGCAATAATAACTATAATTTTACCTATTTGGATAAGCTTATTTTGAGATTTAAATATATTTTCTAACAAAAATATTTGGATCACACACATTATAGGAATTAAATTTTTTGAAATCGAGAAGTATCCAAACAAATAGACTATAAATAATAAAAATAAAACTACATTGTATTTCTTATTCAAAACAGTTATCACCAATTTCCTTAATTCCCAAAATAGTAGACCCCATGTCAACTACAGCATATCCAAATTTTGTAATATTTTCGTAATTAGCTCCAGATTCAGCAATGGATATTAAAGCAGAAGCGGCTGCCTTGATACCTCCTACTGCTGCTATAAATTGTTTAATTTTAACAAGCATACCAATACCAACAGCAGCAGATCCTACCGCCCAAGCAACTGCACCGACACATCCCCAAAAGTCCCTGAACTGTACTTCATTATCAAATTTTAAATCTATACCTTTACTAAGCATATATTTATCAATTTCTTCCTGATTTCCTCTTTCCAACATTCCTTGTGGCATTTCATCTACTGCTTTTAAAATTAATAAAATAGATTCTTCCGATAAATCTTTAAAAGTATTTCCAAGTTTTGTAGCTGAAGCCACCTCATTAGCATGAACAACTGAAACACCTTCTGTAAGTGCTATATTCAATATTACTGTACTAAGTAATGCAACACTCAGCATTTTAATTTTTTATTCCTAATCAAAAATCCTCCTCTCTATATTTTTTTGATTAGGAATCTTAATAATTTACAGTTATATTATAATAAAAATCAAAGCGTCATCAATGCATACATCTTGTTTTTTTGAACAAAAACAGAAAAACTGTCAAATAATGTCATTGAATTAAGAAACTCAAATACGATTCTGTATTTGAGTTTCTTTTATTTGAAAAAACAGTAAAAAGCGCAAAAAATCAAACCAGTCTGAGTTTTTCTTATGATCTTAAGTTTTTCAAAAGAGTTTGGGCTTTTTCTAAATTAAAAGTTTTTTCAGCAATCAAGCTTTCTGCTAGCTTAGGTACTTCTTTCTCTGTAGCTCCTGCTAAAAGTGCTAGAGATTTTGCTTGAAGTTTCATGTGTCCATGCTGGATCCCTGTGCTGACCAGAGCTTTAAGTGCTGCAAAGTTTTGAGCGAGACCAATCGAAACGATAATTTGAGCCAATTCTTTGGCAGATGGATGACCAAGCAACTCATGGCTGAGAACGACTCTAGGATTGAGACCAATTGATCCACCCTTGGTAGCAACCGGCATCGGCATGGTCAGCTCTCCTATTAGCTCTTCTGTTTCCAAATCCATCGTCCAACGACTGAGACCTCGATAGGAACCATCATGACTGGCATAGGCATGCGCTCCCGCTTCGATAGCCCGCCAATCATTTCCAGTAGCAATCAAGAGAGCATCGATTCCATTAAATATTCCCTTATTGTGAGTAGCTGCTCGATAAGGATCTGCCTGAGCAAACTGGCTGGCTAAAACCATTTTTTCAGCTAGTTCACGCGCTTCATCCTTCTGGCGACTCAAATAACGAAAGGCAATCCGACAAGTTGCAGTTACTAGAGAATCTGTTGCGTAGTTGGATAAAATGCCCATTAAACTTTGCCCTTGACTTAGAGCCTCTAAGCTAGGTTTTAAAGCTTCAAGCATGGTATTGAGCATATTAGCTCCCATGGCTTCCTGAGTATCCACATGGAGATAAACCACTAAAAAATCAGCCTCACCAGAAATTTTCTCAACTGTTAGCTCTCTGGCTCCACCACCACGTTTGACAATAGATGGATAGGCTTGGTTTGCTTGTTCGAGCAGCTCTGCTTTCTGACTCAAAATAGCCTGACATGCTTTATCCCTATCTGGAACCTGATAAAGAGCTACCTGACCAATCATTTGGCGTTGATGAACCTGAGCAGTAAAACCACCCGCACGTTTGATAATCTTACTAGCAAAACTAGCTGCAGCAACAACAGATGGCTCTTCGGTCACATAAGGAACGGTGTACTCTTGACCGTTTACCAGTACTTCTGGAACTATTGAGTATGGAAGCGAGAAGGTCCCCACCACATTCTCACTCAGCTGGTCCGCAACTGCTAGACTAAGATTTTCATTTTGCTCAAGACTGTCTTGGGCTTCCATAGAAGTAAGCGCCTGAGACTTAACGAACTCAAGGCGCTCTTGAATTGATTTTTTAGCAAATCCATTCCAATTTTTTTTCATTATTTTTCAACCTTGCTGTAGCGACGTTGGTGTTCTACAATCTCAACCAGAGCATAGTCCTGTCCTTCATAGCCTGACATGGTTGCAGAACCAGACTCATCAAAGTTTGCTTCCTCAAAGAAGATTCGTTCATAATCAGCTACGCTCAATGCTTGACGCTGGTCTAGCAAGTCTAAGCGATTTTTCTGCAATTGCTGTTCATAGCCTTCGACCAATTCCACACTGAAGAACTCAGATACAGCACCACTACCATAGCTGTAGAGGGCAATCTTATCCCCAGCTTTCAGACTATCAGAATTTTCAAGAAGAGACAAGAGTCCTAAAAAGAGTGAACCCGTATAGATATTTCCAACTTTTTGACTATAAATAATGGATTCATCAAAGTGCTTTTGAAGTAAATCCTTTTTCTCTTGAGGTAGAGATTTATCGAGGATTTTTTTCAATCCCTTGAGAGCTAGTTTTGGATATGGCAAATGGAAACAAATAGCTTCAAAATCATTCAAGTCGCAATCATAACGCTTTTGGTACTCTTCCCAAGTCGTTTTTAAGCTATCAAGATACTGCTGTGTTGAGTAAACCCCATTTACAAATGGTGTCGTTGAATAATTTGGACGCCAAAAGTCCATAATGTCACGAGTCTGCGCAACGTTATCGTTGTTGAAGACCATAACGCGTGGATTTTGGCTAATCAACATGGCAACACAGCCTGCACCTTGAGTTGGTTCTCCAGGAGTTTCAACACCATACCTTGCAATATCACTGGCTAGTACCAAAACTTTTGATTTTGGAGAATTTTCTACGTGTAACTTAGCATAGTGAAGTGCTGCAGTTGCACCATAGCAAGCCTCCTTGATTTCAAAACTACGAGCAAAAGGTTGAATTCCAAGCAAACCGTGTACAAAGACAGCTGCAGCTTTACTCTGGTCAATCCCAGACTCTGTCGCAACGATAACCATATCAATCTCTTGCTTCTCTTCTTCAGTCAGGATAGAATTTCCTGCACTAGCAGCCAAAGTAACAATATCCTCTGTTAAAGGAGCGATACTCAATTCTTTTAAAAGGAGTCCTTTACTCAATTTTTCAGGATCAATTCCTCGGGTTTCTGCTAAATCTTGTAATTTCAAAACGTATTGACTGGTCGCAAAACCAATCTTATCAATACCGATTGTCATATTTACCTCTATTTTTATCATTCATTGTAAAAATTCGTTCACCTCTATTTTATCACAATTGAAGTCAAAAGCGCTAAAAAAGACTTGATTCCCCAAATCAAGTTCATTTTCAAAACCTTATCTCATTTTTAGGCTAGTCCAACAAACAGAACTTTAGGGCTACAAAAAATCGAGTCTTAGCTAGCTCGATTCTTTTTGAGATAATGATACAATTTCAACAAAACTGTTCCACTGGCCATTCCAATGGAGATAACGAGAGCCGACATCATGACTAACATGGCACTAGAAATGGCATGACTGTAGTCACCTGTAACGAAGAAGGAAGTGGTTCGATAGGACAGATAACCTGGTACTAGTGGTGCCAATATAGCCAGAGCAAAAACAACTGCTGGTGTCTTATAGAGGATACTCATAATCTGGCTGACACAAGAACCAATCACCGCAGCAATAAAGGTTGCCAAAATAACATTGGTTGGTTCCTTGAGTATCAGATAGAGTAGCCAGATAGACATTCCCAAAACACCACCAGGTATGAGCATGGAACGCTGGACATTTAAGACGATTAAAAAGGTGATAATAGCAAGCAGACTTGCCAGAGCTTGCAATAAAAATGTTGTTAGTGTCATATTAGTTCATGAGTAAGAGGGCGACTGATGTTCCAGCCCCTAAGGCAAGGGTAATCAGCAAGGATTCAAACATCTTGCTCATACCAGAGTTGATATGGTTGGTCATAATATCTCGAACAGCATTGGTAAGGGCAATTCCAGGCACAAAGGGCATAACCGCACCTGCAATCACTAAATCCGCCGTCGATTGTAAACCAGAATAGCGCGCCCAAAATTGTGCAATCAAACCAAAGACAAGAGCTCCTGCGAAAGCAGTCATAAAAGGGATACGAATAAACTTTTCTACATAGAGAGAGCAAGTAAAAGCAAACAAGGTCGCCACTCCTGCTCCGATTGCATCGTAGACATTCCCACCGAACATGATTGAAAAGAAAGGAGCACTGAGGGTCGCTGCAGCAGTTAGTTGAACATTGGTATAGGGAGATGCCTTGGCATTTAATTCCTTTAGTTGGATAAAGGCTGTCTCCAAATCCAGCTGTCCTGATACAAGCTGCCGTGAAATCTGGTTGACATCACACACCTTCTCAATATTATAAGCAGAGGAGGTCACTCGCTTCATACGAGAGATATTTGTATTTTCAATGGAGAAAAAAATGGCGGCAGGCATGGCTAAAACATTACAATCCATAATGCCCTGTGAATGAGCAATCCGAATCATGGTATCTTCAACACGATAAATCTCAGAACCATTACGAAGTAAAATCGTTCCTGCCAGCATGATGACATCAATAACTGCATTCAGTTTTTTTGATTCTTCCATGTTTCCCTCCTTTTTCAAACTCCATTTTATTTTATCATAATTTCGGAGGAAAAAAAATCTTTGCCACAAAAACTGTGACAAAGATTATTTAGTTATCCGTGTTATGTTCGTCCACATGAGTTGGTGTAGACGAAGATGGTGTCGATGGTCTTTGAGACGGCACCGTATTATCTGTCCTGTTAGAGTTACGCTGGCTCGAAGATGGAACAGAAGAAGATGATGGTGGGGTTTTTGGTTTATAAATAGAAATCTTTATACGGGTCGTAGCTAAATCAACTTTCTCACCTAGTTTTGGACTTTGATCCACAACAGTTCCTTCAGCAGTACCCTCAGGAGCTGTCGATACCTCTACTACTTCGATATTGGCTTCTTTGACACCAACAATTTGAATTAAGTTATTCTTTGTAAATTCAAGACTTGAGCCAATATAACTTGGCATGGTCACGGTTGTCACCTTTTTAGCAACAGTCAAAACGATAGAAGTTGCCTTGCTAAGATCATAGGTTGTACCTTCTGCTAGACTCTGTTTTAAAATCACACCTGATTCTGATTCACTGGACTCTTCTTCTTCAATCTTAATCAGATTTTCAGGAACCTTTTTCCCTTTCAATTCTGCAATAACATCAGTAGATTTGCGTCCAATATAGTTTCCAATCTTAAATGATTGTTTACCTGAAGATATGATTAGATTAACTTTAGACCCTTCTTTGCGAGCTGAGCCAGCATCTGGATCTGTACGAATAACTCTCCCTTCTTCTACCGTATCACTCGCTTCCGTTTTCTCATCACCGACTTCAAAGTTGGCTTTTTTCAAGGTTTCCTTAGCTTCAGCGACTGTTTGTCCTGCAACTTTTGGAATCTCAACAGTAGCTGGTGTTCTGGATAAAATCCACACCAAAGAAGCGGCAACCAATACGAAACTTGCTAGTAGAACTAGATAACGTGCTTTAAAACGACGGTTTTTCACTGGTTTTTCCACAGATTTTTTAGTACTTACTTCTGAGCTAGCTTTAGTTGCCTGATGGCTATCTGTCTGTGGTTGAACCTTAGGAATAGAGGTCAAGGTTGTTTGAGAAACCTTTGGCAATGTCTTTGTGTCCGCCTTAGTAGCATCATCAAAAACAAGTTTAGGTTCATTTCTACGGTTATAAGATAGACTGCTAGATAAATCAACATACATCTCTGAAACCGACTGGTATCGATCTGTTAGCTTTTTAGCAGTTGCTTTGATAACCACATTCTCCAAAGCTTGGGGAACAGATGGGTTTTCAGCGATAACTGACGGCAGTGGTTTCTGGAAATGCTGGAGAGCGATGGTTACTGCACTATCGCCATCATAAGGGATATGCCCTGTCAGCATTTCATAGAAAATAATCCCCATGGCATAGATGTCACTTTGGAACGTTGCTTTAGAACCACGAGCCTGCTCAGGTGACAAATAATGCACAGAACCCAACATAGAGTTGGTCTGAGTCAGACTGGTCTCTGCAAAGGCTACGGCAATCCCAAAGTCCGTTACCTTGGCCGTCCCATCCGGAGTTAAAAGAATGTTTTGAGGTTTTAAGTCACGATGGACAATACCTTTAGTGTGCGCTAAGCGCATAGCTAAGAGAATCTGACCCATGATACGGACAGCTTCTTCATTTGATAGGGGATAGTGTTCTTTGATATAGCGCTTGAGATCAAGACCGGCTACATATTCCATAGCCAGGTACTGTTGACCGTCCTCTTCGCCGATATCCGTTATCCGAACGATATGGGGATGATCTAAGTCAGCCATTGCACGCGCTTCACGCTGAAAACGAGCAACAGCAATCGGGTCAGTCTGGTAGTTAGTCCTCAAGACCTTTACAGCTACCTCTTCCCCGTCTAAAATCAAATCCTTGGCCAGGTAGACATCTGCCATACCTCCACGGCCAATTTGTTTGACAATCCGATACCGCCCGGCAAAAATCTTGCCGATCTGGATCATAGTGCCGCCTCCTCCTCAATTGAAACAAGGGCAACTGTAATGTTATCAAGCCCTCCGGCATTGTTTGCAAAACGAATCAAGGTCGCTGCTTTATCATCAAGCGAGATATCACTTGTGACAATATCACAGATTTCACTAGGTGAAATCATATTTGTCAGACCATCGCTATTGAGCAAGAGATAGTCTCCAGCTTCCAAGCTGACAATTCCCAAGTCAGGTTGAATTTCGTCTTTTTGTCCGATAGATTGGGTGATAATATTTTTTTGTGGATGCGCTTCTGCCTCTTCTGGTGTCAGTTGACCTGCCTTGAGCAATTCGTTAACCAAGGAATGATCACTTGTCAGTTGACGGTACTCTTCCCCTCGAATGAGACCGATTCTAGAATCTCCGATATGGGCATAAATTGCCTGATTTCCGATAACCGCAAGAGCTTCGAGGGTTGTCCCCATTCCCTTGTAGGCTTCATCTCGTCCTAGTTGATAAATCTTTTGATTTTCAACTTCTAGATGGTGGGCAAACCATTCGCGAACTTCATTAACGGTGTCGATCTGGGTATCTACCCATGACACACCCAAGTCAGTCACAGCCATTTCGCTAGCAATATTTCCTGCGCGATGACCTCCCATTCCGTCAGCCAAGAGAATCATTGTACAACCTGCTCGATTGACAAAAAGATTGACATAGTCTTGATTATTTGTACGTTTCTGACCCACATCTGTTAATAATGAAATCTCCATTGTGTCAGTTCCTTCCTAATTGGACATCTTACGAAATTGGCTGATGAAGAATCCATCACTTCCGTATAATTCCGGAGTAATAAGGATACAGCCATCTTTTAGAATATCCTTGCATTCGTGTTCTAGTTTAACCTGCTCGAACTCGGGATGACTTTCTAAAAATGCTTGAACCACTTTAAAGTTCTCTTCCGAGACAATAGTGCAGGTACTATAGGTTATTATACCACCTTTTCGTAGTGTTTGACAAACACTACCTAATATTTCCAGCTGAATTTCCTGTAATGACGCGAAATCTGATGTTTCTTTATTGTATTTGATATCTGGTTTCCGACGCAATAGACCAATCCCTGAGCAAGGGGCATCAACAAGAATCTTATCAAATTGATCCTTACCAAAAAACTCGTGAACCTTTCGGGCATCCAATTTTTGTGTTTGAACACGGTCTGCTACGCCTAAACGCTGAGCATTTTCTTGAATCAAGTCTAACTTGTGGTCATACAAGTCTAGAGCTATTACTTGACCGGTCGTGAGGTAAGAGGCTATATGAGCTGTCTTACCACCTGGGGCTGCACAGGCATCCAAAACCTGCTCAGTGCCTTGTAAATCAAGAGTTGGAGCAACCAGTTGACTAGACTCGTCCTGAATAGTAATAGCACCTTCAGCAAATAAATCATGGCCTGCAAAATGCCCCTGCTCCTTGACCAGACCAGAAGCTGATAAAGCAGAATCACTTGCACCGAGCAGAGCTTTGATTTCCTCTTTTCGGTTCAAATCTGTTACGCGAATACTGGCTTTATTCCGTTGCAAAAGACTCTCAAAAATCGCTTGCGCTCGCTCCTCCCCGTACTCTTCCTTGAGTTTCGAAATCAACCAAACTGGTAAAGAATAGGCAATAGAATCACGCTTATTTTTACGCTTGATAGAGGCAATATCTGGCAAACCTTCTCGCAGGATACGGCGCAAAACTGCATTGACCAATTTTTCGCTACCCTTTTTGCGAAGTTTAGCCAGTTCCACCGCTTCATTGACCACTGCATGATCAGGAAGCTTATCCAAGTATTGGAGTTGGTAGACACTCATGAGAAGCAAAACATAGAGCCAGCTGTCTAGCTTGTCTCTATCCTCAATAAAGTGAGACAAATACCATTCTAAAGTTAGTTTACGAGCTACGGTTCCATAAACAAGCTCTGTCACTAAGCCCTTGTCTGCTGCTGACAGTTGACTTCCCTTAAGGTGTTTATTTAAGGCGATATTGGAGTAGGCTTGATTGACAAAGACATCCTCTAGCACCTTTAAGGCTAAGTTTCTAGCCGTTTCTACTTTAGTCACCAAATCGTTCTCCTACAGCCAAACTTCGTCCAACACCGTTGAGGAAGGAAGCAATGTCCATCTTAGGTTTTCCTGCTGGTTGAACCTGTTTGAGAGATAGAGCTCCTTCTGCTGTTGCGACAATCAATTCTTTCTTACCGATGGAGAGTATCTCACCCGGATTACCCTTCCCTTCTACAGGCAGAGCTTCATAGATTTTGAAGCGTTCTCCCTTGAGGAAGGTATGAGCAACTGGCCATGGATTCATCCCACGGATTTGATTAAAGAGTTGACGGTTGGTCTTGTTCCAGTCCAACTTTTCTTCCTCAGGTTTGATATTAGGCGAAAATGTAACCTGGCTTGGATCTTGCGGTTGAGGCTGAATTTCACCAGCTATATAAGCAGGAAGGGTCTCTAAAAGTAAATCACGACCCACTATAGCCAATTTTTCAAATAAGGTGCCGACATTGTCCTCATCAGTAATTGGAATACTACGACGAGAAATCATATCTCCTGCATCCATTTCCTTGACCATTTCCATAATGGTTACTCCTGCCTCCTCATCACCCTGAATCAAGGCATAATGGATAGGAGCACCACCACGGTGTTTAGGAAGGAGCGAAGCATGAACATTGACTGCAAAATCCATGCTATCAAGGAGTTTACTTGGGAGGAATTGTCCAAAAGCTGCTGTTACAATCCCATCAGCTCCCAAATTCATGATGGCTTCCATTTCTGGACTACCCGATAATTTTTCAGGTTGGTAAATAGGAAGTCCTGCCTCTTTGGCAACTTGTTTCACTGGGGTTTCTTGGATGACTTTTTTACGTCCAACTGCACGGTCTGGCTGAGTTACAACTGCTAGAATCTCATAGCGATCATCTGTCAAAAGTCCCTTTAAAACAGTCGCTGAAAATTCAGGCGTTCCCATAAATATTAGTTTTGTCATATCTTCTCCTTCTTATAAAAATTGTTGCGGTTCGTGGTCAATACTGAGACGAAGTTCGCTATTTTCCCGTTCTTGTGTCAAGGCCAAGACCTGGTTAAGGGTTGGACCAAGATCATCTTCTAAACGGTATTTGATTAAAATCTGGTAATGATAGAGGTTGTGGGTTCGAGCAATAGGTTTTGGCGTTGGACCAAGAATTATACTAGCATCCGACAAACCTGACCGCAATATTTCCATGACTTGATAAGCACGTTTAAGAACCTCTTCTTCTTTCTTATGAGACAAGGTAATTCCAATTGTGAAATAATAAGGTGGATAACCCAACTGACGTCTGATGCCCATTTCATAGGCATAAAAGCCTTCATAGTCCTGATCCTTGGCAAAGCGAATAGCATAGTGCTGAGGATTGTAAGACTGGATCAAGACCTGCCCAGCTTTTTCAGCCCTTCCTGCTCGTCCTGCCACCTGGGTCAAGAGTTGGAAAGTTCTCTCAGAAGAACGGAAATCAGGCAGGTTCAAGGCTGTGTCCGCATTGAGAACACCAACCAAGGTCACATTTGGAAAATCCAATCCCTTAGCAATCATCTGGGTCCCCAGTAAAATATCTGCCTCTCCTTTTCCGAACTGGTCTAGTAGAGCTTGGTGACTGCCCTTCTTACGAGTTGTATCCACATCCATGCGCAGAATACGTGCCTCTGGAAAGAGTTCTGTTAGCTCATCATAGGCTTTCTGAGTTCCTGTTCCATAGTAACGAATACTGCGTCTTTGACAGTTTGGACAGACATGAGGAATTTCCTTAGAAAAACCACAATAATGACAATTCATAGTCTTAGTATCCATGTGCAAGGTCAAGGAAATATCGCAGTTAGGACAGGTATCGACGGTCCCACATTCCCGGCACATGACAAAACTGGAATAACCACGACGATTGAGCATGAGAACAACCTGCTCTTTTTTGTCCAGTCGATCTTGAATTGCCTCAATGAGAGGAGGTGTAAAGTTTGATGTTTCATTCTGCCCGATGTAATCACGGAAGTCAATGAGTTGAACTTCAGGAATACTTGCTAAAGGATTGGCCCGTTGAGTCAGACGCAGATGCTGATAGACACCCTTGCCAGCACGTGCACGGCTTTCTAAACTCGGTGTTGCAGAACCAAGGACTAATGCTGCTTGATTGTACTGGGCTCGTAAAAGAGCCACATCCCTAGCATGATAACGCGGATTGCTATCTTGCTTGTAGCTGGCCTCATGCTCTTCATCGATAATGATAACACCTAGATTTTTTAAAGGCGCAAAAATAGCAGATCTGGCCCCTACAACTACCTGAGCATCTCCACGCTCCACCTTGCGCCATTCATCGTACTTTTCACCATTGGACAAACCCGAATGGAGAATGGCTACTTGTTCACCAAAACGAGCAATAAATCGCTCTGTCATTTGAGGTGTCAGAGAGATCTCTGGTACAAGAACAATCGCTGTTTTTCCCATATCCAAGGCACCTTGGATAATCTGCAAGTAAACCTCAGTTTTCCCACTTCCTGTAATTCCTTGAAGGAGAAAGGGAGAGTGTTGCTTCCCTATCGCGCCAGCAACCGCCTCACAGGCTACTTTTTGCTCTGGGTTTAACTCTAAGGCTTGATTTGACTCGATTCCTTCAAAGTAAGCAGCTGAACGTTGAACTTCCTTCTGAAGAATCGTCAAAGCACCCTGTTCCACAAAGAAATTGACTTGTTCCCGTGAGTAATTTTCTAATAAGGCTGACAAAGGAGTACTTTCTGGATGAGCTAATAAATAATCTCGCAGTTCCAATTTCTTCTTGGCACGATTTGAGATTTCTAGTTTTTCTAAATGATTAAGATTCACTTGAATCCAAGACTGCGTCTTAACTTTCTTCTGATCCACAGCCTGATACTCTAGCTTCAAGATTCCTTTTCGGGTCAAACGCATCATCTCAGCTTGCTTTCCCAGGTCAAGAGATGAAAATGCTAGAGACTCCTGCGAACCAAACAATCGCTCTTTATCTTCCTGACTCAAGCCTTCCAGAGGATAGAGGATTTTATCATAACTAGAGTTCAAAAATCCAGGAAGCATGGCTTTAAGAATAGAGATTTTGTATGAGAAGACTGATTTACGTAGTTCTTCAGCTAGCCAGAGTTGTTCCTCCGTTAAGACAGGAGAAAAGTCCAGTACCTCGGCAATTTCTTTTAAGTCCTCGTCTGCCACATCTGCATCAGATTGAGACTCCAACCCAAGAACAATTCCCTGAATCAAGCGATTGGCCTTCCCAAAAGGCACATGAACTCGCATGCCAACTTCCAGCATCTCTTCAAATTCCTCTGGAATCTTGTAGCTATATGGCTGGTCTGTCTGCATCAAGGGAACATCCACAATGATTTTTGCAATAGCCATATCCTCACCTCCTTCTTTGCTTAAATCCTTTTAATTGATTGAGTATTCTTACAATAGAAAAAATAAGATTGAGTCCCCCCAACCTTAAATTTTTTCACCTTCTTCTTTTTCTTTCGCGATTTGCTCTTTAATTTTCTTTTCTTCTTCTTCTTTCAATCGTCTTTCTTCTTCGATACGACGACGAACAGCTTCGCGTTTCCCTTCTGGATCTGGGTGGATGGTTACATTCCCAGATTCAATTTCTTCCAGGGCACGAAGAGTAGATTTTTCAGATTTAAATTCTTGAGTAGCAGGTGCTCCAGCTTCTAATTCATGAGCACGCTTTGCTTCCAAGATGACGAGTGAATATTTTGATGGTACCTTGTCAAGTAAGGTATCAATAGAGGGTTTAAGCATCATTTGTTTGTACCTGTTTTCTAAATTTTATCGAATAGTCGGAGACTTTGGTAGCATATCCTGATAATGACCAATCACGCGGTCTACACGGAAATGTTCTGCTTCAATCACACGTTTGACACGTTCTGCGGCAAGAGGAACATGATCATTTACAATAGCGTAGTCATACTCACGCATCAAAGCAATTTCTTCCTTGGCTTTTTCGATACGCTGAGCAATTACTTCTGCACTATCGGTACCACGGCCTACGAGACGGTCTTGCAATTCTTCCAGATCTGGTGGTGTCAAAAAGATAAAGACAGCATCTGGAACTTTTTTCTTAACCTGAAGAGCTCCCTGCACTTCAATTTCAAGAAAGACATCGATTCCCTTATCAAGCGTTTCGTTGACATAGGTCAGAGGAGTTCCGTAGTAGTTGCCTACATACTCTGCATACTCTAACATTTGCCCTTGACGGATCAATTCTTCAAATTCTTCCCGTGTACGGAAGAAATAATCAACACCATCTACTTCACCTGGACGTTGTGCCCGCGTTGTCATAGATACAGAATATTGAAATTGGTTTTCAGAACTCTCAAAAATTTCTCGTCTAACCGTTCCTTTTCCAACTCCTGAAGGACCTGAAAAAACGATTAGTAAGCCTCGGTCTGCCATTATGTCTCCTTTAGATAGTTTGTGAAATGACTTGAAAATTTCTGTAAGATTATATGTCTAAAGCCATTTCTGCACACTACAATCTTTCTATCTAGTGTAACAAAAAAGCAGTAATTTTTCAACTGCTCTTTCTTATTTATTTTGCATAATCAACTGCACGAAGTTCACGAATCACGGTTACCTTGATATTTCCTGGATAATCGAGATTGTTTTCGATTTTCTCACGAACTTTATGAGCCAAGATTGTGACTTTGTCATCTTTGATTTGACCTGGATTTACCATGATACGGATTTCGCGACCTGCTTGAAGGGCAAAGCTATTTTGAACACCTTCAAAGCTATTAGCAATTTCCTCTAAATCATGGAGACGTTTGATGTAGCTTTCAAGTGATTCACTACGAGCTCCTGGACGGGCAGCACTCAAGGCATCCGCCGCAGCAACGATGACTGCGATCACACTTTCAGGTTCTACATCTCCGTGGTGACTGGCAATAGTATTGACCACAACTGGGTGTTCCTTGTACTTGCGAGCCAATTCAGTACCAATCTCAACGTGGCTACCCTCTACCTCACGGTCAATGGCTTTACCAATATCGTGAAGGAATCCCGCGCGACGAGCAAGGGTAGCATTTTCACCAAGTTCACTAGCCATGATACCAGCCAACTTAGCCACTTCAATCGAGTGACGCAAGACGTTTTGTCCGTATGAAGTACGGAACTGCAAGCGACCCATAATCTTCATCAAGTCTGGGTGAAGATTCGGTGCACCAATTTCATAGGCTGCAGCTTCACCATATTCACGAATCTTGTTATCAATCTCTTGACGATTTTTCTCAACCAACTCTTCGATACGAGCTGGGTGAATACGTCCATCCTTAAGCAAGGTTTCCATAGTCATACGGGCAATCTCGCGACGGATAGGATCAAAACCTGACAAGGTTACCACTTCTGGCGTATCATCAATGATGACATCAACCCCTGTCAAACTTTCAAAAGTACGGATGTTACGCCCTTCACGACCAATGATGCGACCTTTCATGGTATCATCAGGCAGATGAACCGTAGAGTTAGTAGACTCAGCCACATACTCACCAGCAATTCTCTGCATAGCTTGGGACAAGATATCCTTAGCCAATTTGTCTGAACGTTCCTTGACTTCTTGCTCAGCCTCACGAATACGACCAGCAATTTCCTTAGTTAAGTTTTCCTCTGTCTGAGCCAAGATAATGTCTTTTGCTTCCGACTGAGTCAGAGTTCCGATACGTTCTAGTTCAGCTTGCTTTTGTTTCTCAATTTCTTCTAGTTGCTCTTCACGTACATCAAGGTTTTTTGCTCTATCAGAAATACTTTGTTCTTTTTGTTCAAGTGTTTTTTCTTTGTTCGTCAAATTGTCATCTTTACGATCAAGACTGCTAGCACGTTCGGTCAAACGACTTTCGATTTGCTTGAGTTCTTGACGTTCTGATTTAAATTCAGCGTCCACTTCTTCACGGTATTTTCTGGCTTCTTCTTTGGCCTCCAATAGTGCTTCTTTTTTAAGAGACTTGCTTTCGCTCTTAGCTTCATTGAGTAATAAATCCGCTTCGCGCTCAGCTTGTCCTCGTAAATTAGTTGCTTCTTGTTCAGCATTTAAAAGCATCAGCTCTGCAGCCTCTTGTGATGATTTCATCTTGACTGAGATGCTGACATATCCAATGACTAAACCAATGATGACGGCAAAAACAACGATAACAATCGCCATAATTTCCATGTTTTTACCTCAATTTATTTGTTTATCCGAATGATATGCATTCTTATATATTTTACCATAAAAAATCATTTTTAACAAACCTTAATTTGAAGTTGTTTTGGTCATTTCAAGGCTAAAAATCCTTATTTTCCCTAATAAACTAGGCTATTGTTACTAAGAAAATTTTTAAAGATTTTTTACACACAAATTATAAAAAGTCCACCTCTCAGTAGACTTAGTAGTAATCTTTAAAGGACAAGAAAGCGATGCTATCTCCATCCATCATATATATCAAGCGATTTTCTGCATCAATACGACGTGACCAAGCTCCTTGGTAATCATACTTGAGCGGTTTTGGTTTACCAATTCCTGTAAAAGGATCGCGTTGAATATCCTTGATTAGTTTATTGATTCTTTTTAGTGTTTTCTTATCTTGGTTCTGCCAATAGCAATAATCCGCCCAGACGTCTTCTGTAAACTTGAGTAGCATCCATCACTCCTCAATCACATGCACCTGAGTGTGTCCCGCACGAACTTGGGACATTCCTCGCAAGACCTTGTCAGAAAGTTCCTTATTCTGAGCAATTCTCAAGGTTTCTTGAATACTATCCCACTCGCTCTTTGAAAGGACTACAATGTCCTCGTCTGGATTTTTGTTGACAACTGTCAAAGGTTCAAATTCATCGTTTACCTTCTTCATATAGTCCTTTAAATGATTTCGGAAAGTTGAGTAAAGAACTGCTTCCATAACCATACCTCGTTTTACCTCTTTTCCACTATTATACACGAAAAGAAAGAAATTGTCAGGAACTTGTACAAGTTTTTCCATTTCTATCTATTTATTCGAAAAAACTTAAAAAGCCTACCTCTCAGTAGACTTAGTTCGATTCGATTTTAATCGGTACTCTACCAAAATTCTGCTCTGAGAAATTTGGATTCCCCAATTGATAGATTTGATCTGCCTTTTGGGTCATGACATCCCAGGGCTCTTTACCAATTCGGCTGACTAGATGGACTTGTTCTTTCAGAGATTTGAGGTGGTTCCTGCCTTTTTCGGTAAAACCGAGAACATGAATACCTTCTGGCGAATCACTTTCTCTAGCCTGCACCAAGATATAGGTCAAGAGGCGTCTAACACGCGCCTTGGTGTAACGCTTGGTCGCAACCACCTCAACCAAGTCTTCCACAGACTTGGCTGTTTTAATAGCCTCTTTAATGCGCACTGCCATTTCCTGATTGACCTGATAGATAGTGGTTAGGTCTGGATTGGACAAGATTTGATAGCGGAGCAAGGGAAAATAGTCTTCCCAGCTCACCTTACTGGCCTGCTCAAATATGGCAACAGAAGACATAAAGCGTTCTAAGAAATCTTTGTCCCTTTGGTGCTGACGGAGGGCTGTCGCCGAGGCGAAGTCCACATCCTGGTCCACAGAATGGTAACCAGCCCCCTGACGCTGAATCGGATGAAGTCTGATGTTTCGTCCTGCAACCGCCTTGGCATAAGCGAGAGCAAGGACATGATTAGGCGTATTGCCTGAAAAATCAAGACCTGCAAACTCCTTCCACATAGCTTGCGTTTTCTGAGGATAAGAGAGAGAATCAGGCAGATTTTCCACAAATTTCTCCATCTCAACTCCTTTCTCTGTGTATAAGTCAGCGATTTTCTGATAATCTCGAACTTCCTCTGTCCCAAAAACTAGACTATCAATGCCCAAGCGAGCCAAGATACCCACAGCTCCTTGACCGAAAAAATCTGCTGCTTGGACACTGACTAAAAAGGGCAATTCTACCACTAAGTCCGCCCCATTTTCCAGCGCCATCTGAGCCCGTGTCCACTTATCCACGATAGCAGGCTCCCCACGCTGTATGAAATTCCCAGACATGGCAACAATTTTCAGTCCCTCCGCCTGGTCCAGCAGGTATTTGTGGCCATTATGAAAAGGATTGAACTCCGCGATAATACCTGTAATGGTCATGATATTCTCCTACTTTTGTGCCACAAAAAACCAACGGGTGCTAGTTTCTGTAGGCTCCTTGTCTTCAAAGTCCGCAAAGAGTTTGAAGGATTTGAAACCAGCCTGTTCCAGCAAGATATCATAGGTCAAGACCTCGTAAGTTCGTTCCTCATGTACCTCATCATGACGGCTAAAGGAACCATCTGCCTCCTTGACAAAGAAGGTCAGTTCATGCACGATGGAGTGAGGAGCATCGTCCTCATAGGTATCCCAAAGCATGGCAAAGTCTTCGGCGTTTTCATGGTAGGAATAGCCTGGGAAGACCTCATCTGTCTGGTAAGTCGAATGCACATCAAAGATAAAGACCCCATCCTCATTGAGAGCATTATAGACTTCTTTAAAGACATCCCCTACTTCCACTTCATCCTGCATGTAACAGATTGAGTCCGAGTAACACGTGACAAAGTCGTATTGACCAGCCTTGGATAAATCCAGCATATTGCCTTCAATGAAATCAATCTTTTGCTTGGCTGAAGCCGCTCTCTTTTCGGCAATCTTCAACATATCCGCACTCAAATCAAGTCCAGTCACATCAAAACCCGCTTGAGAAAAGCGCACAGACTGGATCCCTGTCCCGCAAGCAAGCTCCAAGAGTTTCTTTCTGTCCTTGGTTTTAGGTAAATGACGCAGAGAAAAGTCCGTCCATTTGTCGTATAAACTATCATCCATAACCGCATCATAGACCGCCGCAAAAGTTTCATAAGTTGCCATAATCATGATACCAAGAGCCCCATGGTAAACACCACTAGCCCTTACCTTTCTAACAATTTTCTTCTAACATAAGCAAATAAAACCCAGTTGATTACAACTGAGTTCATCTTCTATGCTAAGGCTTCTGAAATGTCTACAGAATTTGCCTCATGCCATAGTTTTTCGAGGTTATAGTGGGCACGCATTTCTTCTGAGAAGATATGCACTACGACACTACCGAGGTCTAATAGGACCCAGCCTCCAGCTGCATCGCCTTCAACATGACTACCTTTAAAGCCAGCTTCAGCTACTTTTTCACGGATATTGTCAGCGATAGCATCCAACTGACGGCTATTCATAGAGCTAGTAATAACAAAATAGTCTGTCACACTGGTCAAATCTTGTACGTCAAGTGCGAGGATATCCTCCGCACGTTTCTCATCAGCCGCTTTCACGACTAGTTCTAGTAATTCTTTTTCGTTCATTTAGTCCTCTTTCTAGAAAATATATTTGTAATCTAGGACATCTGCAAAGCGCTCCTCCCAAATGTCCTCATAAAATTCATTTATCGTTTCAGCTGGAATGTCATCCCCATCAAACGTTGTGCAAGTTCCTTCTGGAATAATAAGCTTATAGCCATATTCAAAAGCAACCTTGACAGAGGTATCCACACAATATTCTGTCTGCATACCACATAAAACTAATTTTTTAATCCCCTGTTTATCCAAGTATTCTTTTAAACCAGTTTCTTTGAAAATACTATTATACTTCTTCTGAAAGACCTTTTCATCAGGTTTTCGATTTAAAAGCGCAGATAACTGCCAATCTTCTGATGTTTGGGCTTCAGGGTTCTCAATATGTTGAACATAGATAATTTCGATATTCTTACTTCTAGCTTGGTTTTGTAAATAAGAAATTTTTTCCAATAGACCTTTTGTCTGAAACCCCGTTTTCACTAAAATATTTTGTACATCAATAATGATAAAAGCCGTCTTCATTTAATCCTCTTTTAAATAGTGCACATAGGCGTTATAGGTTTCAAGGGTTTGGGGATAGATGGGGAATCCCTGATGAGCTAGATGCTCCACAGTGCGAGCTGTTTCGTAGGCCACTGCCTTATTGAGCGATAGCTCAGCAATCTCACGTGCAATATCTACTCCAGGAAAGGCACGATTATGCTCTATATAGTCTGCGACATAGATAACCTTATCAAGATCAGTCATCTGGTCAGCCCCGACTGTATGGATTTCAATAGCTCGTAGGATTTCAGCATTTTGTAAATCCAAATCTTCCTGAATCTTGTAAATGCCGACCATGCCATGCCAGACATTATTGCCCCAGTTTTTAAGATCAGAGTCAAGTTGATAACGATCTATCAAGTCTAAAAATTCTTGATCTGATAGCTTTTTAGCATAGTCATGAAGGAGACCTGCCAAACCAGCTTTCTCAACATCCACACCAAAGCGCTGAGCCAATTCTATGGCCGCACGCTCTACACCCAAACAATGGGTTAGACGTTTTTCAGGTAGGAGCTCTGCCATTTTTTCCAACAATTCTTCACGCGAACAGTTGATATAGTCTTGATATGCCATCAGTAAAGCCCTTCTTTCTCAATATAGTCTAGCACTGGTTTGGGTAGGAGAAAGTTGGGTGTGCGTCCTTGGGCGATGAAATCACGCACCATACTAGATGAAATATCCATGAGGGGCACATCCACCCAGATGACTGGATAAGAAGTCCCAGCCTTGTAGCGTGGTCGCTGAACTCCTACAAACTGAACGAGGTCGACCAGTTCATCAATTCTATACCATTTGGGTAAATAGTCTACCATGTCAGCACCGATGATAAAGTAATAATCGGTATCTGGATTCTTCTCTGTCAGAATCTTCATGGTGTCGTAGGTGTAGGAAATGCCCTTGCGCTCTAGCTCAATGGTTTCAATAGCTAAACCTTCAATTCCGTCAATTGCCAATTCAAGCATCTTGAGACGATGGTGCTCAGGGATGGTTTCCTTTTTGTCTACGTGAGGCGGTTGATACTCAGGCATGAGCAGAACTTGATCCAATCCCAACTGCTGGCGCACTTGGTCTGCCACGATAAGATGGGCATTGTGAACAGGGTTAAAATTTCCACCCAAGATACCGACTTGTTTGCGTTTTTTATCCTTTATTTCTGGCTCTAACTCCACTTTTGTAAAGGGAGTTAATAGTTCGATTGCCATAGGCTAATCTCCTTTAGTCTTCTGTAAAAACAGTTTTTTGGAGTATATTTTTAAATTTCTTTAACTTTTTTAGAAATCTTACGATTTTCTTTCTTGCTTGATTGCTTATACAAAATCAAGATACGACCGATTTTTTGGACTGTATCCACACCAATTTCTTCTTCCAAGATTTCAGCTACTTCGTGGATGTTTTCATCTGTGTTTTGCAAGAGAGTGACCTTGATCAATTCACGGGCATCAAGTGCCTGACGAACGCTGGTTTTGATTTGGTCGTTGAGTCCATTTTTCCCGATTTGGATGATAGGTTTGAGGGTGTGTGCCTGGCTGTTGAGGAAGGCACGTTGTTTCGATGTTAATGACATATTCTTAAATAAAGGAGTTTCTTTTTATACTTTTCTGAAGTGGTGACGGACGTCAGCAAAGTCCTTCGGACTTTCATGACTAAAATTTGAGCCTAAGGTCTCAAATTTTCCGCAGTTGGTACAATCACTTGTACCAACTAACACCACGCGAAAAGTATTCTTTATGGGGCTCGCCATGCTCGCCCAAATTTAGACAACTCTTTCCTTTCTGTGTTTAAATAATTGCTTTTCGTGTGACGACGGCAACGCCTTCTGGGGCCCAGACGGCGACTTTGGCGGTGCCTGTTACGCGGATCCAGCCTAGACCTGAGATGACTAGGTCTGTCTTCTCCTTAATGGTAAATACATGTTGGACTAGTTTTGGAAAGTCTTCTTTTTCCTTGCTATTTGGTGGTGTTAGAAGGGTTCCAAGGTGCTTGTCGTAGAAAGCACTAGCCCCTTCAAGCTTGGTACGATGAAGTTTGAGTTCATTGTCAAAGAAAGCTGTAAATCCTTGCTTTTCTCCTGCAATGAAGTCAAAGCGTCCCAAGCCACCTAAAAATAGGGTTTGCTCTGGATTGAGCTGGTAGGTTTTAGGTTTGATTTCCTTTTTAGGACTGACATACTTGAGATTTTTAGCCGTCAAGTAGTGAGCCATCTGGTGACGATGGATAATTCCAGGCGTATCGTAGATATAAGAACCATCATCGAGCGGAATCTCAATCTTGTCCAAGGTTGTTCCTGGGAAGCGTGAAGTTGTGATGACGTTCTGGTCACCCGTGATCTCCTGGATAATGGCATTGATAAGGGTTGATTTCCCGACATTGGTCACACCAACTACGTAAACATCACGTCCCTTACGGTAGTGCTCGATCTTGTCAATGACTTCCTTAATGGCATGCTTATTTTGCGCTGAAGTTAGGACGACATCGACTGGACGAAGACCCTCCTCATGGGCACGTTCCATGAGCCATTGGCTAATTTTACCAGGCTTAACAGACTTAGGAAGGATGTCTTTTTTATTTCCAACCAAGAGCACATCATTACCTGACACAAAGCGTGGCAATCCTGGGATAACAGAGCCATTGAAATCAAAGATATCAATCACATTGACCACCAAGGCATCGCTATCTCCAACCTCGTGCAAGAGTTTGAGGAAATCATCATCTGTCAACTGAACATCAGTGATTTCATTGTAGTGACGAAGACGGAAACAACGTTGGCAATAAACTTCTCCAGTTTCCAAACCTTTTTCAAGTGCTGACTGAGGTGTAAAACCTAAACCAGTCTTATCTTCCGTCTGAATGGTTGCTCCACAACCAATACAGAGAATTTCTTCCATAATTAGATTCCTTTTTTATAAGTGATAGGGCCGTACTTTTCAGCGATTTTTCTCATGACACGACGCTCACGCGCTCGGTTAATCTGAGTCTTAATAGAGTCGTGCTGGACCAAGGGTTTAACCAAAATCGAGCGAATGCCGGCTCGGTGGGCTGCTCGAATATCCGTCATCAGCTGGTCGCCTACCATGACCACTTGGTCTTTTTCATAGTGGAAATGTTTCATGGCACGGTTAATTCCTAAAGTAAAGGGCTTCAGTGCCCAATAAACATAGTCAATATCAAATTTTTCAACTGCTCGTTTGACACGTTTGGGTGTGTTATTGGATACTACAATGATACGAATCCCAGCATCTCGCAAATCATGCAACCATTGCTTCATCTCTACTGTTCCATCTGGATTATTCCAAGCAATCAGGGTATTGTCCAAATCAACCAAAACAGCCTTGATCCCCTGCTCCTGCAGGCTTTGGACTGTCAGATCATAAACTGCTTCCACAGCAAAATCTGGCATATAATTTTCAATCGCCATTCTGGCTCCTTTTCTTTCTATTTTTTAGTTTCTAGCAATTTTCTTTAGATACTGAGCCAAGATTGCCCATAAAATTAAACTAGCAATCAAAATATATATCCAGGCATTAGGCTCTTCTGTAAATGGCAGAGGGACATTCATTCCGAAAAATCCTGTAATGACTGCAAGAATGGCTAGCAAAACTGAGATAATGGTCAAGGTTGTCAAATTATCATTCAGATTGTTGTTTAGGATATTATTGTAAGATCCTGAGAGTTGTTGTAAAACCTGGGAAATCAAATCTGTCATGGACACCAACTGATGAGCTTCAATCATAGCATCGTCAAACTGCTCTCTTTCCACTTCGTTAAAGTTCCGATAAAGCGCATGTCCCTGGATATGCTCCAAGAGGAGGCGATTTTGTTTAGCCGCTGCCGTTAGATAAACCATACCAGTTTCCAAGTCAGAGAGGGCAAAGAGATTTTTTTTAGTGGTTGTTTGACGCAACAAGGCACTGATTTCATCCTTACTTTTATCCATCTGTTCAATGACAGGATAATAAGCATTGCTGATAAGCTCTAAACCGGCAAATAGAAACTTGTAGATTGAAATGATTTCATGATTTTCAAGATAGCCTAGCATCTGATCAATGACATAAGCATTCTTGTGATTGCTGATGGTAATCATTCGTTGTTTTTCCACGATAAAGGTCATAGGAATGGCTTCATAGTATTCCTTGTCCCTTTCTAAGTCAAGAACGTTGTAGATGAAGGTGACTGTCCCGTTTTCACGATTATAATCCATGTGGGCTCGTTCGTTTCTATCCAGCGCATATTCGATGGTTTCTTTATCCAATCCATAGATTTCTGATAGGTCTTCAAGATTTTTGATGATTTCCACATCTAGATTAATCCAGGTACAACCATTCCCTAACTGCTTATCTAAAAACATCGTTTCTCCTTTACCAAACTCTTTCTATTGTACCATAAATCAAGTAAAATTTCAGTTCTCTTCTTTTCTTGAAAAATTGCTAACCACAGTAATATTGCGGTTAGGAACAAAGTGAAGGGCTTGGTCGTCACTTCTCAGTTGAGTCGTTCGAATTCCGACACTAACTACTTTTCCTGATACAGTAATAGGCCCATTGGTCAAAATAACTTCATCTCCTACATCCAACTGACGTTCAAAGAGAATAAAGAAGCCGTTGATGACGTCTGATAGAAAACCTTGTGCCCCCATACCGATAGCCACCCCAGCAATTCCTGCACCTGCAAGCAAGCTAGAAACAGGTAACCCTAAGATAGACAAGATACAGTAAATCAAGAAGAAATAAAGGATATAGTTAAAAATATTTTCAAGCAAACGAGAGATAGTCTTTTGTCTACCAGCATCTCGATTTGAAAATTTAAGTGATGGTTTGACAATCTTTCGTACAGCAACATGGAGGAACTTTTTAGCTATATAAGATAGAAGGATAAGAAGTAGAAGAGAAATCACCTTGGTCAAGAGATTTTCTAAAACAGTTGTTAGATCTAATTTATCCAGATAACGTTGAAAAAATTCTTGCATATAAAACTCCTTTTCTATCCATTATACCATAAATCCTTCCCAGCCATCCTTTTCATAAATATTCATTTATTCTAATAAAATCTATGAGACACTTGCTTTTCAAGTATATTTATACTATAATCATAAACAATACACAAAAAGGAGACCTTTATGAAAAGAATTATTCGTGCTTGGAACAAAACAAATCTGATCAAACGGATCGGAATCGGAATGACCTTGGGGGCTATTCTAGGTCTACTCGTTCCTAATCTAACTGGCATCGGTTTATTGGGAGATTTATTTGTAGGAGGACTAAAGGCCATCGCCCCTATCCTGGTTTTTGCTTTAGTCGCTAACGCCCTTTCCCAACACCAGAAAGGTCAAGATAGCAATATGAAAAAAGTCATTTTCCTCTATTTGCTGGGGACCTTTGCTGCGGCTCTTATAGCAGTTTTGGCTAGCTTTCTCTTCCCTGTTCAGATGGTCTTGAGTAGCGCTAGCACAGAAGTTACTCCTCCAGACGGTATCGGACAAGTGCTCAGCAATCTTCTGCTAAAAATAGTAGATAATCCTGTCAATGCCATCATCGAAGCTAACTATATCGGAATTTTGTCTTGGGCTATCGTCTTTGGGATTGCCATGCGAGAAGCTAGCAAAAATAGCAAGGAGCTACTCAAAACAATGGCCAGTGTGACTTCAAAAATCGTCGAATGGATCATCAACCTTGCGCCCTTTGGTATCCTGGGCTTGGTCTTCAAAACCATCTCAGACCAAGGTATCGCTAGTTTAGCAAATTACGGAATCCTACTCGGACTTTTGATTGCTACTATGGTTTTCGTTGCCCTAGTGATCAATCCTCTGATAGCTTTTCTCTTTATCAAGAAAAATCCATATCCCTTGGTGTGGAAATGTTTGCGTATCAGCGGAGTCACAGCCTTTTTCACCCGAAGTTCCGCTGCTAATATCCCTGTTAATATGAAACTCTGTGAGGATCTAGGTCTTAATCCAGATACCTATTCTGTCTCTATCCCACTTGGATCAACTATCAATATGGCTGGAGCTGCTGTTACCATCAACATCTTAACCCTAGCTGCTGTCAATACCCTTGGAATCTCAGTTGATTTTGCAACAGCCTTTGTACTCAGTATCGTTGCAGCCATCTCTGCCTGCGGTGCTTCAGGAATTGCTGGAGGTTCTCTCCTACTTATCCCAGTTGCTTGCAGTCTCTTTGGGATTACCAATGATATCGCTATGCAGGTTGTGGGTGTCGGATTTGTCATCGGTGTTATCCAAGACTCTTGCGAAACAGCCCTCAACTCCTCAACAGATGTCCTCTTTACAGCAGTAGCTGAATTTTCCTCTGCTCGCAATAAATAATCAAGGCAAGCCTATTTAGGGCTTGTTTTGTCTGGTTTCTATCATTCATTTTAGGAAATGTCTCATGTCTATCACCCAACGTACTTTTAAACTCGTTCTGGCAACCTGTTTGGCCTGTGTTCTAGCCTACTTTCTGGATTTATCTTCAGCAGTGTCCGCTGGTATCATTGCTCTATTGAGCTTATCGGATACCCGTCGAAGCACCATTAAGCTAGCTCGTAATCGTTTATTTTCAACTCTTCTTGCTCTTTTCATTGGTGTCCTTTCCTTTCACCTGACTGGCTACCATATCTGGAGTTTCGGTCTCTATTTGGCCCTCTATGTTCCTCTTGCCTACAAATTCGGCTGGGAAATTGGGATTACCCCAAGTAGTGTCTTGGTCAGTCATCTCTTGGTTCAGAAGTCTACATCACCAGAACTTCTTGTGAATGAACTCCTCCTATTTCTTATTGGTACGGGATTTGCCTTGACTGTCAATCTCTATATGCCTTCTCGACAAGAAGAAATCCATCTCTATCATCTCAAGGTAGAAGAAAAACTCAAACACATTTTACAACGTTTTGAATATTATCTTGGAAAGGGCGATGGTCGTAACCGTGCCCAACTCGTTGAAGAACTGGATCAGCTTCTTGAAGAAGCTCTCAAACTGGTCTATCTTGATCACTCTGACCACCTCTTTCATCAGACCGACTATCATATCCACTATTTCGAAATGAGACAGAGACAGAGTCGCATTCTTCGTAATATGGCCCAGCAAATCAACACCTGTAATCTAGCCGCAAGCGAAAGCCTGATCCTTGCCCAGCTATTTGCTAAAATTGCGGATCAACTCAGTCAGACCAATCCTGCCAACGATTTATTAAAGGATATTGAAAGCTACCTGCAGGTATTTCGCAATCGTAGCCTCCCTAAAACAAGGGAAGAATTTGAAACACGCGCAACCTTGCTCCAACTCCTGCGCGAATTGGAAAACTTTATCCAACTGAAAGTTGACTTCTATCAACGCTATTCTGAAGAAAAAAGCAGTCTATCATCATAAACAAAATACCTTTTGAACTGCGAAAACTTGCAATTCAAAAGGTGTTTTTCTGTCTCGAACCTAGCTAACTAGTTAATCTTACCGAGTAGCAAAATTGCTATGAACTCCTAATGATAGACTTATCTTTCCCTTAAGAAGTATAGATGGAATTTCTAAACTCATTTGATTCCTTGAGATATGCCTTGTATATAGCTTTTTTCAACTTCTGAACAGGAGTTTCAATGAAACGGTATTGTTTTTGGCTGATATTTCCTGCTTTAATCTGAGCAAGTTCTTCTTTTACAGCTTCTTCCATCAATTGCTTCATTCGTTCAGGACTGGCAATCACTTCTTGCTTACCTTTATAGTCAATGGTAATCGATTTCAACTTACTGATATTTGCAATCCTTTCATCCATTTGTTCCTTCTTGAATTGAGCATAGGTTTTACCAACTAAGATCTTTTCAAAGATGTACTGGTCTGACAAAGGACGATTCTCTTTTTCAGCATCTTGCTTGTACTGATTAGAGACATAAGGAACGAAACCTTCGTAGTAACCAAGACCTGCCATGAGTTCAAAGGCTTGTTTTCTAAAGCTAATATCGCCACTCATCCCCTTGTCATTTTCGTTGACACCATAAATCGTATCAAACATATCAACGGTATAATAGCCATTGGCATCTACTTTACCTGTAGCCGTGAACCCCTTGATAATATAGCGATTTACTACGATGTGATTATCAATCAAACTATGAACATCGCCTAGCATGCTAGCATCTGCCTCTGTCAAGGCCTTGATTTCCTCACTCTGGTGAGTTGGTTTGACAGATGGATTTGGATAAGAAACAGGAGTTCTTGAACCACTTGTCGCACACGGCAAGAGTTGCTTAAAGTAGACTGCCTTATCCGCTGCTGACATTCCTCGACTTGCCTCAGCTTCTAGATAATCCAAAGTATAGAGAACATCGAAACTACCGTGCATATATTCTTTCAAATCTGCGACTGATTTAAAGCGTTCTGGTGTTTTGTTGTAGAAACTTTCTTTGTCACTCTCATCATAAACAAAGTTCAAGTTAAAGTAGCTATCCGTTTCAGGAGTGTAGGAGTTTTCAAAGATTCCACGTGCATAGAATTCTGCTCCTGTACCATCTCGTCGACCATAATTGTTAAAGAGGACTGTGCGATCCAACAAATGAGTCATTTCATGAGAATAGGTTGCTGACCCTCGATCGTCCAAAACCCTATCAATAAAGTAGCGAACACCAGTCCCATTAGCCTCAGCACCTACTGATTGAGGCGGAGAATACATGCCTAGCGGAGACATGAAGTCCTTGACTCCCTTATCCGCCTCTGGACCAAACTCCTTAGACCAGGTTTCCTTGATGCCTGCATTTTGCTTGCTAGTATACTTTTTCATAGTATCCACAATCAAACGGTTGGTTACTAGTTTTGATTGATTGTCTTTTTTAGTGATTCTATAAAGCGTATCAACATAAGCTGCCTGACGCTCAGCTGTCAATTCAACCAGAGCCTTCACTTTTTCCAATTCAGTCTTATATTGGGTAGGATTGCTCTGAGCCAGTGAGCTATCCATATAAGTTCCGATATTCCCGTAAGAAACGGTTGCCATATTTGTAATGGCATAGATGCTTGGTTCCTTGATATTCACTAGGCCTAGAAGGGTTGCCATGTTATATTGTTTGCGATTATCAATCTGTTGAGGTTCTGCCCCATACTTGGCAGGATCAGAGGTTAATTTCGTGTAGAGACTTACATTTTCATCTGTTTTTTCTTTAGATTTCTTCTCAACAACGATAGCTTTTGTAGCATCCTTCAACCAAGTATCGCCATCCATATTTGTAAAGGTAGTTCGGTTATAGTCAAGGAAGTCTAATAGGCTTGACTTATCTGTTACTTTTCCAAAGTATGTTTCAAATGTTCGAGGACTATTAACCAGCTTCATCTCATCATAGCTCATTGAACCTAGAGATGTTAGCCATTCTAATGACGTAACCTTCTTGCCAAAAGAGCTTGGATTGTAGGCAAGAATATCACGGATATTGGTCTTGCCAAAGTCAATATTGTAGAAACGATTGATATAGGTCAAGCCTAAGAGTATTTTTTCCTTATTAGCTTCTAGATCTGCCTGAACCTTAGCTCTGGTTTCCGCTGTATTTCTGAGCACACTCAAGCTATAGGCTACAACTTTTTTAAGGTCTGTATCTAAGGTCTTTTTCGTTTCTTCAAGCGCATCTTTAATAGATAATCTCTCTAGATATTCTTTACGAAGGACTTCTCTAACCTCATCATCTGTAATAGTAGGATTTGTCTTTTTGAGTTCAATCTTCTTACTAATCACATCTCGACCCAGAATATTTGGTCTGAGAACATTTGTCACGTAAGGATTGGAAAGCAAATCCACAGCCTTCATTCCTTGGCTAGCAGGTCGTACATCGATAGCATTTTCTAACTCCGTATTCACTGGAAGAAGATGAGGTTTGTTTTCTTTGGTTCCCACCAAGATGACCTTTGGCTTCATTGCTTTTGTCACAGCACTTGTTTCCGTGTGTGATAGCAATTCACCTGTTTGAGAATTTACTTCATAAACTCTGGTAGTGGTGGTCTCGCCAGGATCGCCCTGGCTTTCTACTTTTTCAAGGTCCTTATCAAGTCTTGGATCCTGACGGCGTTCCTCCTTGATTGGAATTGGTGTCACGACGGTTTCGACATTTCCGACTTTCATAACTTTATCAATCGGAGCTGTTACTTCTTTTTGGTGATCTCTTTCTGTAACCTGACCTGTCTGAGTATCTACTTGGTAGCTGGTAGTCGTTTTTTCGATTCCTTCCTTACCTGAAATAGCAACTTTTTCTGTTTGATAAGGAAGTGTCGGATCCGCTTCATATATCGTATTATTTGCGATGACCTTTGTTTCTACACTTGGTTTGGTCCCAACTAGAACAACCTCATCTACCTTTTCCACCAAGTTTTTTGATGTACTAGACTCTATAATCTGGCCACTTGTTTGATCTCTTGTATATCGGGTAGTAGTTTCTACTTGTCCATTGACTCCATGAATTTTCGTCTTCCTAGTTCCGACATCTTGACTGTCATCTGCTTGATAAATTGTTTTGTAGAGGATTGTTTGGGTTTCAACTTTTGGTTGTGGTAAAGGCAGAGGCTCTTTTTTGGTCCCTACAAGGATGATTTCTGGAATCGGGGCTGTTGTTATTTCATTAGAAACCAGTTTGCGAGTTTCCTTGCCATCGAAAGTCGTCACCTCGGTTAAGATGGTACGCTCACCGGCTACTCCTGCTCTGATGACACGAGTTTGACCCTTAAGCAAGTCTGGGTCTTCCTTTTGAATAGTATCATAAGGAACTGGCTCTCTTGTTACTTCCAATTCTGGTTTTTCTTCAACAAGACTTGGTGCACCTTCACTTGGGATTGAGGTAGATTCTACCTTAGTGCCTACTGCGATAATTTCTGATACAGGGGAGGTGGTGACTTCATTGGAAACTACTTTACGAGTTTCCTTACCATCAACCTTGGTGACCTCGGTTAAGATAGTGCGTTCGCCTGTTACGCCTGATTGGATAAGGCGGATTTGACCCTTAAGTAAGTCTGGATCGTCCTGATGAAGAGTGTCATAGGCAACGGTTTCTGTCGTCACCTCTAACTCTGGCTTAACCTCGACCAAGCTTGAAGTACCTTCACTTGGGATTGAGGTGGAGTCTACCTTAGTACCTACTGCGATGATTTCGGTAACTGGTTCTTGGGTAATACTATTAGATTTGACTTGGCGGTCTTCCTTGCCATCTACGGTCGTAACTTCCGTTAAAATAGTACGCTCACCTGCAACGCCTGCTTGAACAACACGAGTTTGACCCTTAAGCAAGTCTGGATCGTCCTGATGAAGAG
>NZ_KV807718.1:38619-40188 GCF_001812125.1 Streptococcus sp. HMSC071D03 | reverse complement strand
TTGAGGTGGAGTCTACCTTAGTACCTACTGCGATAATTTCGGAAACGGGCGCGGTCGTCACTTCATTAGAAACCTGCTTGCGATTATCCTTGCCATCTACAGTCGTCACTTCCGTTAAGATCGTGCGCTCACCTGCGACGCCTGCTCGAACAACACGAGTTTGACCCTTAAGTAAGTCTGGATCGTCCTGATGAAGAGTGTCATAGGCAACGGTTTCTGTCGTCACCTCTAACTCTGGCTTAACCTCGACCAAGCTTGAAGTACCTTCACTTGGGATTGAGGTGGAGTCTACCTTAGTGCCTACTGCGATTATTTCAGAAACTGGTTCTAAGGTTACAGTGTTGGATTTGACTTGGCGGTCTTACTTACCATCTACAGTCGTGACTTCCGTTAAGATCGTGCGCTCGCCTACAACCCCTGCTCGGACAAGGCGGGTTTCACCCTTAAGCAAGTCTGGATCGTCCTGATGAATAGTGTCATAAGCAATGGCTTCTGCCGTAACTTCAAGTTCTGGTTTCACCTCTACCAATCTTGGAGTGCCTTCGCTTGGAATAGAAGTGGACTCTACCTTAGTGCCTACTGCGATGATTTCGGTAACTGGTTCTTGGGTAATACTATTAGATTTGACTTGGCGGTCTTCCTTGCCATCTACGGTCGTAACTTCCGTTAAAATAGTACGCTCACCGGCTACGCCTGCTTGGATAATACGAGTTTGGCCCTTAAGTAAGTCTGGATCGTTCTGATGAATAGTATCATAGGCAACGGATTCTGTCGTCACTTCCAATTCTGGTTTATCTTCAACAAGACTTGGAGCACCTTCGCTTGGAATTGAAGTGAATTCGACCTTAGTACCTACTGCTATGATTTCGGTAACGGGCGCGGTCGTAACTTCATTAGAGACCTACTTGAGATTTTCCTTGCCATCTACAGTCGTCACTTCCGTTAAAATAGTGCGCTCACCTGCTACTCCTGCTTGAATGACACGGGTTTGACCCTTGAGCAAGTCTGGATCGTCCTGATGAAGAGTATCGTAAGCAACTGCTTCTGTCGTCACTTCAAGCTCTGGCTTCACCTCGACCAAGTTTGGAGCACCTTCACTTGGAATTGAGGTAGATTCTACCTTGGTGCCTACTGCGATGATTTCGGTAACTGGTTCTCGGGTAACACTATTAGATTTGACTTGACGGACTTCCTTGCCATCTACAGTCGTCACTTCCGTTAAAATAGTGCGTTCGCCTGCTACTCCTGCTATGATGACACGGGTTTGTCCCTTAAGCAAGTCTGGATCGTCCTGATGAAGAGTTTCATAGGCAACTGCTTCTGTCGTAACTTCCAATTCTGGTTTATCTTCAACAAGACTTGGAGCACCTTCGCTTGGAATTGAAGTGGATTCTACCTTGGTACCTACTGCGATAATTTCGGTAACGGGCGCGGTCGTAACTTCATTAGAGACCTGCTTGCGAGTTTCCTTGCCATCGACAGTCGTAACCTCGGTTAAGATGGTACGCTCACCTGTTACTCCTGCCTGGAGAACTCGGGTTTGACCCTTAAGCAAGTCTGAATCGTCCT
>NZ_KV807718.1:38199-38519 GCF_001812125.1 Streptococcus sp. HMSC071D03 | reverse complement strand
CGTTAAAATAGTACGCTCACCGGCTACGCCTGCTCGAACAACACAAGTTTGACCCTTAAGCAAGTCTGGAGCATCCTGATGAATAGTATCATAGGCAACGGATTCTGTCATCACCTCTAACTCTGGCTTGACCTCGACCAAACTTGAAGTACCTTCACTTGGAGTTGAAGTGGATTCTACCTTAGTGCCTACTGCTATGATTTCAGAAACTGGTTCTAAGGTTACAGTGTTGGATTTGACTTGACAGTCTTCCTTACCATCTACAGTCGTGACTTCCGTTAAAACAGTGCGCTCGCCTACAACCCCTGCTCGGACAAGGC
>NZ_KV807718.1:0-38099 GCF_001812125.1 Streptococcus sp. HMSC071D03 | reverse complement strand
GATGAAGAGTATCGTAAGCAACTGCTTCTGTCGTAACTTCAAGCTCTGATTTCACCTCGACCAAACTTGGAGCACCTTCACTTGGGATTGAGGTAGAGTCTACCTTATCTGCTTGTAGGGAATGAGGTTTTGTATCTTCAGTCTTAGAAATTTCCTCATTTTCTCTTACAAAGTAATAACCTGTAAATTCATAACCCTCAATCCTTTCTGGACTAGGCAAAAATTCTCCTACAACTGTTTTGACAAGAGCTGGACGAAGCTCCACTAAGTTCTCCAAGGCAGAAACCGATAGAGCAGTCCCACCCACAGCCAAAACTGTCACTAGAAAGAGAGAGGCTCCCTTTCTCTTTTTAATGAGAGTGAGCGAAACTAACAAGATTCCTGTACCTAGCACAGGCAGGATAGCATTTGAAAACAAGCCAGTATCCGGTAACTTCGCAGTAGATTTACGGTAGACGAAGTAATAATCCTTACCTTCCTCCACTTGGATAGCATTCTCTTCAAACCAACGTAGTTCAGCCTTCAAAGATTCAGGCAAGCCTTTATCTTCTACATAGTGTGACACTAGCTGAGGAATCCTTTCCTCTGCAAGCACAGTATTTCCACTTGTGCTTACAAAAAATAAACTCGTTCCTAATAAGACGGAACAAGTTCCTACTGCATACTTTCTCAAAGAAAAGCGTTGTTTTGCTTTAAAATGATGTTGTTTCATGATAAACTCCAATTTCGTATCTATTCCTTCTCACAGTATATCAAAAATAGTAAACGCCTACAAAAGATTTGAATAATAAAATTGCCATATCTAGCTTCTTTATCCAATTTTAAAGAAATCCATCCGTATCCTTTGTAAACATTCACAGTAAGAACGTAATTTCCTCCCAGAAGTTCTTCTATTATCTGCTACTTAATAAAAATCTATAGTGAATGAAAGTAGGAGGCCGATGAAGCTTAAAGAGTCTAAATTTCTAGATTCTACAAAGCAAAAACCACAAGTAAACTCAGTCTTACTGACTTCACTTGTGGTATGTTTAATAAATATCTTTACTGAATTCTAGCAGAACTCCACAGCCGTTTTCCTATCTCTTTTTCACCGACATTAAGGATATATCTCGCAAACTAAAGTAAGCAAGGACCAGCATGGCTACTGTGATAAAGAATTCTGTTGGTAGCTGAAAGATTTGCAGGATGGACAACATGAGCAAAATCACGAGGGAAACGAGACCAAAAACAAGAATTACAATATTAACCGTTCCCTTGATACTTTGAGGTGTCGCAAATATATAGAGTAAGAGTAATAAAATCCCTATGATTAAATAGACCATTTTCTGCTCTTTCTAGCTCTTATTCAGCTGATTTTTTCTTTTTGTTTGCTTTCTCACGTTCTGCCTTGTTAAGGATTTGTTTACGCAAACGGATAGATTCTGGCGTTACTTCCATGTATTCATCGTCGTTCAAGAACTCAAGTGATTCTTCAAGAGTCAAGATACGAGGAGTCTTGATAACAGCTGTTTGGTCCTTAGTTGCTGAACGAACGTTGGTCATTTGTTTCGCTTTCGTAATATTAACAGTCAAGTCATTTTCACGAGAGTTTTCACCGATAATCATTCCTTCGTAAACCTCAGTACCTGGGTTAACAAAGATTGTTCCACGTTCTTCGATAGACATGATAGAGTATGTTGTTGCCTTACCAGTATCGATAGAAACAAGGGCACCACGGTGACGTCCACCGATTTCACCTGGAATCAATGGCAAGTATTGGTCAAAGGTATGGTTCATGATACCGTAACCACGAGTCATTGACAAGAACTCAGTTGAGTATCCAATCAAACCACGCGCAGGAACAAGGAAGACCAAACGAGTTTGACCGTTACCAGTTGAGATCATATCCAACATTTCACCTTTACGTTCAGAAAGACTTTGGATAACAGATCCTTGGTACTCTTCTGGTGTGTCGATTTGAACACGTTCAAATGGTTCACATTTAACACCATCAATTTCTTTTACGATAACTTCTGGACGAGATACTTGAAGCTCATAACCCTCACGACGCATTGTTTCGATAAGGATTGACAAGTGCAATTCCCCACGTCCTGATACAGTCCATTTATCTGGTGAATCAGTTGGGTCAACACGAAGGGAAACGTCTGTTTGCAATTCTGCTTGAAGGCGCTCTTCTACCTTACGAGAAGTGACCCATTTACCTTCCTTACCAGCAAATGGTGAGTTGTTGACCAAGAAGGTCATTTGAAGTGTTGGCTCATCGATGTGAAGAACTGGAAGAGCTTCAACTGCATCTGTTGGAGTAATGGTTTCTCCGACGAAGATATCTTCCATACCAGATACGGCAATCAAGTCACCAGCTTTGGCTTCTTGGATTTCACGACGTTCCAAACCAAAGAAACCAAAGAGTTTTGTGACACGGAAGTTCTTAGTTGTACCATCCAATTTAGAAAGGGTAACTTGGTCCCCAACCTTTACACTACCACGGAAGACACGTCCAATACCGATACGTCCTACGAAGTCATTGTAGTCAAGAAGTGACACTTGGAATTGAAGAGGCTCATCAGAGTTATCAACCGGAGCTGGAATGTGATCGATAATGGTATCAAAGATTGGCGCCATAGTCTTTTCTTGATCTGCTGGATCATCTGACAATGAAGATGTTCCGTTGATCGCTGACGCATAAACGACTGGGAAGTCAAGCTGGTCATCATCCGCACCAAGCTCGATGAAAAGTTCCAAGACTTCATCCACTACTTCTGCTGGACGAGCTGATGGCTTATCGATTTTGTTAACCACAACGATAGGCACAAGGTCTTGTTCCAAGGCTTTTTTCAATACGAAACGAGTCTGTGGCATAGTTCCTTCGTAAGCATCTACGACCAAAACAACACCGTCAACCATTTTCATGATACGCTCAACTTCTCCACCGAAGTCCGCGTGTCCTGGTGTGTCCATGATGTTGATACGAGTTCCGTTGTAGGCAACTGCTGTATTTTTCGCAAGGATAGTGATTCCACGCTCTTTTTCAATATCGTTTGAGTCCATTGCGCGCTCTGCTAACTCTGTACGCGCGTCAAGAGTTTCAGATTGTTTCAACAATTCGTCAACGAGGGTCGTTTTACCGTGGTCGACGTGGGCGATAATCGCGATATTACGGATATCTTCTCTTAATTTTGTCATGATTTCCTCTATTATATTCAAAAATTTATTTTCTAACTGAACGATTATACCACAATTTTAAGCAAATGACTTAATTCAAGTAAGTGTAAATGTTTTCAAAAGAAAATTCATTCCTTCTCTTTTCTTTTCAAAAATTCCGACTTGTGATAAGATAGGCTGGTATGCGTTTAGATAAATTATTAGCCCAGGAAAAAATCAGCCGTAAGGCCATGAAACAAGCTCTTCTGAAAAAAGAAATTTTAGTTGATGGACTCCCTGCTCGTTCCCTTGCACAGAATGTTGATACCGGGTTGCAAGAGCTGATTTTCAAAGATAAAAAAATCCAAGGATACGAACACACCTACCTCATGCTCCATAAGCCAAATGGAGTCGTGACTGCAAGCAAGGATAAGAAACTCCCAACGGTTATGGATCTACTTCCTCAACACCTCCAGTCGGCTCAGCTTTACGCCATCGGCCGTCTGGATCGGGATACGACTGGACTCCTCCTCTTAACGGATAATGGTCCCCTAGGCTTTCAGCTCCTCCATCCTCAATACCATGTCGATAAAACTTACCAAGTAGAGGTCAATGGGCCACTAACTCCCGACCATATTCAAGAGTTTAAAGATGGGATTGTCTTTCTCGATGGAACTATCTGTAAACCTGCTCAACTTGAGATTTTATCCTCAAGTCCTAGTCTCAGCCAAACCACCATTACCATCTCTGAGGGGAAATTTCATCAGGTCAAAAAAATGTTTCTCTCAGTCGGTGTCAAGGTCACTGCTCTCAAACGAGTTCAATTTGGAGATTTTATATTGGACCTTGACCTAGCAGAAGGTGATTTCCGACCTCTAAACAAAGAAGAATTGCAGGTTATTAAAAATTACTTAGAAAACAGTGGATAAAACAAAAAAAGCTTTAAACAAATAAAGCTTTTTAAAATCTTCTTTAGCGTATAAATACCATGACACCTAAAATAAAGTGAAGTGCAGAAATTACAATCCCTAGGATGGACAGATTTTTTTCTCTCTTATAATCTAGCCCAGATTCTTTTTGATGTGAGTTAGCTAAGACTAGACCAATAATACCCAAAATCAAACTTACCACTGGCGACAGCAAACCAAGAATGATAGACAAGATACCTAAAACAAGTGACGCTCTTTTCTTTTCTTGCATATTCTATAAACTCCTTAAACTCCTTAAACTCATACAAATGAATAATACTATAAAAATTAACTTTATCAATTGGATAAAACAAAAAAAGCTTTTAAAGATAAAGCTTTTTTTGTTAGAATCCTGATTAGTGCATCATTAAAATGAGTCCTGCAACCCAGTTAACTACAGAAATTACAATCCCTACGATATTAAGAATTCGTTCTGTTTTATGGTCTAATTCAGATTCTTTTTGATGTGAATTAGCCAAGACTAGACCAATGATCCCCAAAACGAGACCTACGATTGGAGATAGCAAACCAAGGACGATAGATAGGACACCTAAAACAAGTGATGGTTTTTTCTTTTCTTTCATCTTCAAAAACTCCTTAAAATTTATACTAACAATTATACCATAAAAAGCCAAGACTTTATATTAAACATATGTGACAAGATTTTTCACATTGTCAATTAGATTTCACCTTCCCTGTCCAAGAATCCAATCCGTAAGAGAGGATATAGATTTCTGAGAAGCCTTGCTTTTTCAAGAAAAGTGCTGCATTTGTGACACGTTGCGCACGTTGATTTTCATAGAGAAGGACAGGTTTATCCTTGCGAAGAGCTGCAAGACTTGTCTTCAATTGACTTGAAGGAATATTACGAGCTCCGAGGATATGTTTTCTGTGGAAGTCAGCTGGATCACGCAAATCAATCAACTGACCTGTACGAATCAAAGACTCAAACTCTGCATTGTCTACAATTTTCGCTGCACGACGAATGCGAAGGTAGTTGTATCCCATCCAAGCCAACATCGCTATAATAAGTCCCCATAATACCCAAGTTACCATAATATCTAATCTCCATTTTTTTCTAAATAGTCTAATTCTAGTTTGTGCTCTCTACGAAGAATAGCTTCCGCTTCTAAATAATCTAGCTTGTCCATCAAGCCTGCATCATAGATTCGAGATAGCTCGATCTTCATCAGTTCAATGTCATAGAGACGTTTTCCCATATAGACAATGATACCAAACTGTTTGAGAAATTGTTGCACATCGTAGAGTGTTTTCATAGCTTTCATTTTAGCAAATAATCAGAGTTTTTTCAATAGTTCCCTAATAGTTCGGGGTAGGTTTCCTTTTTTCACTATTATCTGAATTTCTTTACACTATGACAAAGAAGAAAACCTAGAGTCATTCCAACGATATTTTGCATGAGATTTGGAATGATTTCTGGAATAGCTGCGCCCCAACCATTCATCCAAGCTGATGCCAAGGCATAACCAGCTACCATGAATAAAGTCGCTAAGACTAAGCCTAGCCATTGCCATTTCCCTTTAAAGCCTGCGAAATAACCTTGGAAACCATGGTTAATTAAGCTAAAAATCATCCACTGAGGGTAGCCTGAAATGAGATCAATAAGAAATCCTGCTAAACCTCCAACAACGGCCCCTTCACGACTGCCAAAGTAAAAGGCTGTGAAGAAGACTCCAACGTCCAAAAGTGTTAGAAATCCAGTTGGTGTCGGGATTTTTATAAAATACCCCAATACGACAGAACTAGCTGCCAAGATGGATACTAGGGCAATTTTAGTTGTTTTGGTTTGCTTCATACTGTCTCACTCCATATTGATCTGCTTGTGCAATGGCACGGTAAACAAAGGCTTTGGAAGTTTCAATTGCTGGTAATAGTTCCTCTCCCTTGACTAACTGACTAGCAATACTTGAGGCAAAGGTACATCCTGCACCAGCATTTTGTCCTTGGATGACTGGATTCTCAAGAATAGTAAAATTCTCCCCATCATAAAAGACATCCACAGCCTTATCCTGACTGAGGCGATTTCCACCCTTGATAATCACTGCTGGTGCACCCAAGTCATGTAATTTCTGCGCTGCAGCCTTCATATCTTCCAGACTTTCAATCTTTTGGTCTGCAAGCAACTCTGCCTCAGGAAGATTCGGAGTAATCACTGATACATAAGGGAAAAAGCGAATCAACTCTTGACAGAGCTCACTAACTGCAACGTCGTGCGTTTCCTTACAAACGAGAACTGGGTCCAAGACCACTGGAACTCCTGATCTTTCCTTAATGAAATTCAATGCTTTTTCAGCAACACCAACAGTCGGCAAGAGACCAATCTTAATCCCTCCAAAGTCTACACTTTTAAGACTATCCAACTGTTGTTGAAAAATAGTTTCATCTGTCGGGAAGACTTCAAAACCATTTTCTGTCAAAGCAGTCAAGCAGGTCATGGCTACAAATCCATGCAAACCATTCAAAGTATAGGTGGCAAGGTCAGCAGCTAATCCACCACCACTAAAAATATCATTTCCTGAAAGTGCTAAAATACGATTATTCTTCATAACGAATCTCCTTTAAATACAAACCATTAGGCGCTGCAGTTGGACCTGCCAACTGTCTGTCTTTTTTCTCCAAGATGAGGTCAATCTGTTCAATCGGCATACGGTTGTTGCCAATTTTCAGCAGGGTTCCAACCATATTTCGAATCTGCTTATAGAGGAAGCCATTGCCAGAGAATGTAAAGGTCAAAAACTGCCCTGTTTCATCAACCCTAAGACTAGCTTCCGTAATCGTTCTTACCTTGTCTTCCACACTAGTCCCTGATGCCGTAAAACCAGTAAAATCATGTGTTCCCTCCAGTTTTTTTACAGCAAGCTGCATCCGCTCCACATCTAGTGGATAAGGATAATGAGTCGCATAATGACGTCTCATAGGATTTTTAGGACGCCCTCTATCCACGATAAACTCATAGGTCTTGCTATGCTTGGCATAACGGCAATGAAAATCATCAGCCACAATCTCAATCGAAATTATATCGATATCTTCAGGGCTTTGGGTATCAAGTGCAAAACGAAGTTTTTCCTCATCCATCTGATAGGGAAGATCAAAGTGGATGACCTGACCTAATGCATGAACACCACTGTCCGTTCGCCCAGCACCATGAATGATAATGGCATGTCCTTTATTTAATTTAGTTAAAGTTTTTTCAATTTCCTCTTGGACACTACGCGCGTGAGGTTGCCGCTGGAAGCCAGCAAAAGCGTAGCCATCATAGGAAATTATAGCTTTATATCTAGTCATGTATCTATTTTATCAAGAAAATTTCTCTGCAACAAGTTTGAGAATTGAAAATTGTAAGGGGACAGTTCTCGGTGTCATCTAGTCTTTACCTAGATTTTCTCATTATGTATTTACATTCTGGAACTTCAATGGTTTGAACGATTTCAAATCCCTCTTTTTGGTAGAGGTCTTTGGCTCTTTTATTTGACTCAAAAATAGTTAGGGAAATACTTTCTATTTCTTCATTTTCAAACATTTCTTGAAGAAAGTACTGGAAAGTTTTTCGACCTATTCCTTTTCCCTGCTTCTGTGGAGCTATGAGAAATCTTCCAATATGAAGATTTTTATCTTCTAGTTTGATTTTCTGGATGATGCCTACAAACTCTTCTCCAGTAAAAATGGAAAAAATCCCTTCCATCTTTTGCAAGGATTGGGCAATCAAGGGATAAGAAATCTTTGGTCCCATCCATTGCTTCTGAAAACTTTCTCCCAAAGCATTAGACCACTGACAAATGAGTTGGGCATTTTCTGACTGAAGTCCTTTTTCAAAGTTAATTTTCATATTTGTTCCTAAAACTTCTCCTATATCCAACTATTATACTCTTTCTCTTATTTTTTCCGAATAAATAAGTATGATTCATCTTTATTTTTTTCTTGTTGGAACGATTCTTGCTTCCTTTCTAGGCTTAGTCATCGATCGCTCCCCTGAACAATCCATAGATTTTCCTGCTAGCCACTGTGATTCTTGTCAGACTCGTTTGAGACCACTGGATTTGATTCCGATTATTTCTCAAGTGATTAGTAATTTTCGCTGTCGTTACTGCAAGGCTCGCTATCCTGTTTGGTATGCCCTCTTTGAGTTGTGCTTAGGACTGCTCTTTCTAGCTTTTTCTTGCAGTTTTTTAACGTTGGGGCAAATCATATTGATCACCACTGGCTTGACTTTAAGCATCTATGACCTTCGTCATCAAGAATATCCCTTGATCGTCTGGCTAATTTTTCACTTAATCCTCATGGCTTGCTGTAATTGGAATCTGGCCATGGCTTTCTTCTTGATTCTTGGAATCATTGCCCATGTTATTGATATTCGCATTGGGGCAGGTGATTTTCTCTTTCTTGCTTCCTGTGCTCTTGTTTTTAGTCTTACCGAAATACTGATTCTCATTCAATTTGCTTCTACAACCGGCATCCTAGCCTTTCTCCTACTAAAGAAAAAGGAAAGACTTCCTTTTGTGCCCTTCCTCTTACTTGCTTCTTGTGTGATTATTTTTGGTAAGCTACTGCTTCTCGGATAAAGTCAGCGATTTCTGCTACTTGTCCTTCATGTAGAGCCTTAACAATCTTGGAACCAACGATAACACCATCTGATACAGCATTGAAGCGTTCCACATCAGCCTGTGTGGATACACCAAATCCTGTCAAAACTGGAATGTCAGCCACTTGATGAAGTTGAGACAAGTGCTTGTCCAAGTCAGATCGGTAATTTCCTGATTTCCCTGTCACTCCATTAATAGCAACGGCATAGACAAATCCTTCTGCCCCTTCAATGAGTTCCTTTTGTCGCTCGATTCCTGTCGTCAAGCTGACAAGTGGAATCAAGGCAATGTCTGTACCTGCCAAAAAGGGCTCTACAAAGTTAGCGTGCTCATGAGGGAGGTCTGGAATAATCAAGCCCTTGACCGCTGTATCAGCAAGATCTCTGACAAATTTCTCCACACCGTACTGAAAGAGGGGGTTAAAGTAGGTCATGATAACAAGTGGAACTTCTGTTTCAATGGTTTTCAAGGTTTCAACCAAAGCCTGGGTAGAGGTTCCGCGAGCTAGACTGCGCAAGCCTGCTTCTTCGATAACAGGACCATCTGCAACCGGATCCGAGAAAGGAACTCCCACTTCAATAGCAGACACACCCAAATCTTCTAAAAAGTAAATTGTTTCACCGAGACCAGCCAACCCTTTTTCGTGATCTCCAGCCATAATATAGGGGACAAAAATTCCCTTTCCAGTTGCTTTAATTGCATTCAATTTTTCTGTTAGTGTCTTAGACATGAGCTTCTCCCTTCTTTGCTGCATCTGCTTCCAAGCGGTCCTTGACTTGAACTACATCCTTGTCCCCACGACCTGATAGACAGACAATCATTGACTTGTCTGGACCAAGTTCTTTGGCTAATTTCACCGCAAAGGCGATAGCGTGACTAGATTCCAAAGCTGGGATAATCCCTTCCACACGAGACAAGAGTTGGAAGCCTTCCAAGGCTTCCTCATCTGTCACAGGCACATAGGTCGCACGCTTGATATCGTGGTAATGAGAATGTTCTGGACCGATACCTGGGTAGTCCAAACCTGCTGAGATAGAAAAGGCCTCTAAGATTTGTCCATGGGCATCTTGGAGAACATCCATGAGCGAACCGTGGAGAACACCTGGTCTACCCTTGGTCAAGGTTGCTGCATGATGCTCTGTATCCACACCTAGTCCTGCTGCTTCAGCTCCATACATAGCCACTGACTCATCTTCCACAAATGGATGGAAAAGCCCGATAGCATTAGAACCTCCACCAACACAGGCTACTAGGGCATCTGGCAAATCTTGCCCTGTCAAGTCACGGTACTGTTGTTTGGCTTCTCGTCCGATAACACTTTGGAAATCACGCACAATTTCTGGGAAAGGATGGGGCCCCAAGGCAGAACCAAGGATATAGTGGGTATCATCGATATTTGCCACCCAAGAACGAAGGGCTGCATTGACCGCATCTTTGAGCACGCGCGAACCATCTGTTACAGCTTCCACCTTGGCTCCCAAAAGTTCCATACGGAAGACATTGAGGGCTTGGCGTTTAACATCTTCCTCACCCATATAGATAGTACATTCCATGTTGAAAAGGGCTGCAGCTGTTGCAGTTGCTACACCGTGCTGACCGGCACCAGTTTCAGCGATAATTTTCTTTTTGCCCATGCGTTTAGCGAGAAGAACTTGTCCCAAGGCGTTGTTAATCTTATGGGCCCCTGTATGGTTGAGGTCTTCCCGTTTGAGGTAAATCTTGGCTCCGCCGATATGCTGGGTCAAGTTTTTTGCGTAGTAAAGAGGTGTTTCACGTCCTACATACTGGCGCAAAAGTTGGTTTAACTCCTCTTGGAAACTTGGATCTGCCTGACTTTCACGATAAGCTTCTTCCAACTCTAAAACTGCTGTCATCAATGTTTCTGGGACGAAACGTCCACCGAATTTTCCGTAAAATCCATCTTTATTTGGTTCTTGATATGCCATTCTTTACCCTCTCTATAAATCTTCTAATCTTTTCCTGATCTTTTTGTCCATCTGTCTCTACCCCACTTGATACATCTACTGCAAAGGGGGTAAAGTGTTGAATAGCTTCTTCTACATTATCCTCATTGAGCCCACCTGCGATGAAGAAAGGCTGAGATAGTTCTGTCGTATCCAGTTGCCCCCAATCAAAAGTCTGGCCACTTCCTGCCACAGGTGCATCAAAGAGGAGATAGTCTGCCCGAGAACTTGGCACATGGCCATTCCCACCCACCTGCACTGCCTGAATGCTGGCACAAGGCAAATTCTCAAACAAATCATCCGCCACCTGACCATGAATCTGTACCAAGTCCAAACCGACCTTTTCAATCGCTTCTAGTAGTTCTGATTGACTAGGCGAAACAAATACCCCAACTTTTTGAATATGGCTAGGAATGAGCTTTGCCAACTCGGTAGCCTGGTCCAAGGTCACCTGTCTTTTGCTAGGAGCGAAGACAAAACCAATATAGTCTGCTCCAGCCGACACAGCTGTTTCTACCGCTCCTTTGGTCGATAGTCCACAAATCTTAACCTTTGTCAATCTGCAACTCCTTGATTCTCTGGGCGACGTCTTCTGCTTGCATGAGGGCTGTTCCTACCAAAATTCCGTTAAAGTAGGGGGCAACTCGTTTCGCATCTTCTTCTGTAAAAATAGCAGATTCAGAAATGTACAAGCAATCGTCCTTAAAGTATTGGGCCAAGTCTACACTGGTCTGCAAGTCAACTTCAAAGGTAGTCAAATTACGATTGTTGACACCGATAATTTGAGCTCCCAGGCGGTGAGCAACTTCAAGCTCAGCCAGATTATGAGTTTCCACCAACACTTCTAGTCCAAGCTCTGTCGCATAGTCATACAGTTCCTTGAGGCGTTCTTCTGATAAAGCCGCTACGATGAGCAAGATAACTGTCGCACCTGCATTGCGAGCACGAATGATTTGCTTTTCATCGATAATAAAATCCTTGTTTAAAGTCGGAATCTCTACCTGACTGGAAATCTCACGAAGATAATCCAAATGACCCTTGAAGAAAACTTCATCTGTCAGAACAGAAATCATAACAGCGCCGTTAGCCTCGTAAGTCTGGGCCTGTTGAACGATATCCACATCCAGATTGATATCACCCATACTTGGACTCGCCTTCTTGACCTCTGCAATAATTTGCAAGCGGTCCTGATGGTTTTTCAAATATTCAGCTAAGCGATAGCTTGCTCTCAGGGGCTGAAGTTCCTCTCGTTCCATTTTTTCAACTTCACGCGCCTTCTGCTCTAAGATACGTGACAAAAATTCCTGACTCATTTTTGGTACTCCTGTAATAGTCTGAGTTTTTCAAGGGCCTTACCACTAGCAATCACTTGGCGTGCCATTTCAACTCCATCTTTGATACTATCTACCTTACCATTAGCATAAAAACCAAGGCCAGCGTTTAAGACTGTTGTTTCCAAGAATGGACTGGGTTCATTATTAAGAACGCTAACAAGGATGGCTGCATTCTCATGCGCATTTCCGCCACGAATGACCTCAATAGCAATGCGTTCCATACCCAAATCTTCTGGAGTAAAAGTTGACAAAGTGATTTCTCCATTTTCAAGAAGGGCAATGCTGGTAGTTCCATTCAAACCAGCTTCATCCAATCCTTCTGGACCAGCTACTACGATAGCACGTTTGCGACCCATGTTTTTCAAAACCTGAGCTGTACTTTCTAGAAGTTCTGGACGACTAATTCCTAGAAGTTGTGTTTCCAAGACCATTGGGTGAATCAGTGGACCTGTCAAATTCATGATGGTTGGAATTCCCAACTCCAAACGTGCTGGCATGATATATTTCATAGCTGGGTGCATGTTTTTGGCAAAGAGAAAGACGATTCCTGTTTGGTCAAATACCTTACCCAATTGTGATGGTTTAAGGTCAATATTGATTCCCAAAGCTTGCAAGACATCTGCTGATCCAGATTTAGAGGAGATGGAGCGATTTCCGTGTTTGGCCATATGGATACCACCACCTGCTAAAACAAAGGCTGCAGTTGTTGAGATGTTAAAGCTAAATGACTTATCTCCACCCGTACCACAGTTATCCATAGCATCTTGAATATTGGTTGGAATGTGTTGAGCATGTCCTCTCATAACTTGAGCGAGGGCTGTTCTTTCCTCAGGTGTTTCTCCCTTCATCTTGAGGGCTAAAAGAAGTGAAGCGATTTGTGCTTCTGTCACTCGCCCTGTCACGATGCGTTCGATCACATCTGTCATTTCAACACTTGATAAATCTTCAAAGTTCGCTAATTTTTCAATAATTTCTTTCATTTTGTCTTCCTCACTTTACAACTTTCTCGATAAAATTCTGAATAGAAGATAGGCCATCTGGCGTTCCAATACTTTCTGGATGATACTGCAAGCCATAAATCGGCAAGGTTTTGTGTTGAATCCCCATAATAGCTTGGTCATCTGTCGAACGAGCTGTCACTTCAAACTCTTCAGGCATCTCTTCAATTAAAATACTGTGGTAACGCATGACTGGACGATTATCCTCGATTCCTTGATAGAGAACTGAAGGAGTCTCAAATCGAATCTGACTCTGCTTGCCGTGCATAACTTTAGGAGCCAAACCCAACTTACCACCGAAGACTTCTGCGATGGCTTGGTGACCTAAACAAATCCCTAGAATCGGTTTCTTACCTGCAAAATCACGAATCATTTCTTCCATTTTCCCAGCATCAGCTGGCCAACCTGGACCAGGAGAGAAAACTAATCCATCTGCCTTTTCAGCATGTTCATAAAGATGTGGATCATCATTTCTCAAAACTTCAACAGGTGCGAAATTCCCAATGTATTGAGCCAGGTTATAGGTAAATGAATCATAATTGTCAATCAATAAAATCATGGTCTTAGTTCTCCCATTCTAGTCATAGATTTAGCTTTGTTAATGGTTTCTTGGTATTCGTTCTGAGCGATGGAATCATAAACAATTCCTGCACCAGCCTGTACGTAGGCTTTTTTATTTTTAAGAATCATGGTTCGAATTGCAATAGCAAATCCATGTCTCCAGTTGCTGATAGGTAACCGATAGCTCCTGCATAGACGCCTCGCTTCTCTGTTTCTAGTTCATAGATGCGTTTCATGGCCCGAATCTTTGGTGCTCCCGATACTGTTCCTGCCGGAAGAGTCGCCTTCAAGGCATCCATTGCAGTTAATTCTGGTAATAAACGTCCTTTAACCACGCTGGTCAAATGCATGACATAACGGAAAAGTTCGACTTCCATATACTTAGTTACTTGGACACTTGCTGTTTCAGCAATTCTACCGATATCATTTCGTCCCAAATCCATCAACATTCGGTGTTCTGCCGTTTCCTTTTCATCAGAAAGTAGATCACTTGCAAGTGCTGCATCTTCCTCGTCATTAGTGCCTCTAGGTCGCGTACCTGCAATTGGATTGGTTGTCACGATGCCATTTTTGACGGACACCAAGCTCTCTGGACTGGCACCGATAATTTGATAATCTCCAAAATCATAAAAGTAGAGGTAATTTGATGGATTTGTTACTCGGAGATTTCTGTAAAAGTCAAAAGGATTTCCAGTTACCTCTGCTGAGAAACGCTGACTGAGCACGCATTGGAACATATCTCCATTGCGAATCAAGTCGCGAGCTGTTTCTACCATTTCTTCAAATTTCTGAGGTGCAATATGTGGTCTAAACTGAAGTGGAGAAACGTCCAAATCTTCAAATTCATTTGGAGCAGGGATTTTCAACTCCTCTAAAACTTGATCCAAAGCCGCTTCTAGTTCTTCATTGCTTCGATCACTGTAAAGAGCATCCTCTATGATATGAATTTTTTCTTTCTTGTGGTCAAAAACTATATAACTTTCATAGACGAAGAAATGCATATCTGGCGTCCCAATCGTATCCTCAGGAAGCTGGCCAATTTCTTCATAGAGAGAAATCATATCGTAGCCAATAAAGCCAATAGCTCCACCACCAAAGGGTAGTTCTGAATGATGCTGACTCTTATAAGTTACTTCATAAAGGAAATCCAAGGAATCACGATCAATCACCTGGCCATTTTGATAAAGAACTCCATTCTCAAACTTAATCTCAAAAACTGGGTTATAGGCTAAGATAGAAAATCGAGCATTTTCTTTTTCTCTTGGGATACTTTCAAGTATGACCTTGTGTTGTCCGTTCAAACGCATATAAGCCAAGATTGGTGATAAAACATCTCCATGAATGATTCGTTCCATTGTAATTTCCCTTTCAGTTCTTCTTAAATCCCGTGTTTATTCTACAAAAAATCCCCACGCAAAATAACTTGCGTGAGGACGAAATTCGCGGTGCCACCTCAATTATAGGATTTCTCCTATCTCTCATTCCTGTCTCAGATAGCTCCTGTAACAGGTTGTGCGATAAAGGGCACTCCCTTGAGAATTATGTTTTCTTCTCTCATTTCAGATGGACCCAACCTTACAGCTTTCTCTGCTTGTTTTCAGCAACCACAAGCTCTCTGTGAGAGAAATCTCTGTATATTTTCCATCTTTTATTTTTTAGCTTCAAGGTAGTCTGCAATGGCAGCTACGTCCTTGTCTCCACGACCAGAGACATTGATGATGATAATCTCATCTTTACTTAGTTTTGGTGCGCGTTTGACTGCTTCAGCGATAGCATGAGAGCTTTCAATAGCTGGGATAATTCCTTCTGTCTTGCTAAGTAAAAGTAAAGCTTGAACTGCTTCTTCATCTGTTGCTGCAACATACTCTACACGACCAGAATCTTTAAAGAAGGCGTGTTCTGGTCCAACCCCTGGATAGTCTAAACCAGCAGAGATAGAGTAAACAGGTGCAACATTTCCATCTTCACCAAAGACTGCATAGGTTTTCATTCCATCGACAATTCCGACACTACCCTTGGTCATTGTTGCCGCGTGTTTATCAGTATCTAAACCGTGACCAGCAGCTTCTACTCCAACCAATTTAACTTCTTCATCAGCTACATACTGTGAAAAAGCTCCGATGGCATTGGAACCACCACCCACACAGGCAATGACGTAGTCTGGCAGTCGTCCTTCTTTTTCCAAAATTTGACGACGAGATTCTTCACTGATAACCTTTTGGAATTCATGAACAATCGTTGGATAAGGGTGAGGGCCTACAGCAGATCCTAAAACGTAGAAGGCTTCAAGGTCATTCATCCATGCTCCAAAGGCTGCGTCAACCGCATCTTTGAGGGTACGAGTACCAGTTTCAACTGCGTGAACAGTTGCTCCCATCATCTCCATACGGAAGACATTGAGACGTTGACGCTCCACATCTTCTGCTCCCATATAGACATCACATGCCATACCAAATTTGGCCGCAGCTGCAGCTGTCGCAACACCGTGCTGGCCAGCTCCTGTCTCAGCAATGACACGCTTTTTACCCATGCGTTTTGCTAGAAGGATTTGACCCAAAACATTATTAAGTTTGTGAGATCCAAGGTGGTTAAGGTCTTCACGCTTGAGATAAATCTTAGCTCCACCTAAGTGCTCTGTCAAGCTTTCAGCAAAATAGAGTGGTGTTTCGCGACCTGAATAATCCTTCAAGTAATGGCGAAACTCAGCTAAAAACTCTGGATCATCCTTGTATTTTTCAAAAGTCACTTCTAATTCATCTAGTAAAACCTGAATTGGTTCTGGTACAAAACTACCACCAAATTGTCCAAAATATCCTTTAGTTGTCATAAATTTTCCTCTTTCCCATTGTTCCAAAATATGAAAAAGCCCACACACAGAATCTACTTCCATGTGAGGGCGTTCGTAACGCGGTACCACCTCAATTATAAAGAGAATATCCCCTTTACATCTCTGCCTTGTCTAACAACAAGTTGCACTGTAAGGTGTGCCTACCGAATTTTCATTGTTTCAAATTCATTTTTTCAAATCAGCCCAATTTCACTACTTTCAAACACCTGTTCACAGTAACCACAGGCTCCCTGAAGATCAAAAATAACTACTTTTCTGATTTGTTGAGTTAATTATATGTTATTGTTTTTTCTTTGTCAATCGTTTTCATTCATTTTTTACTAATTTTTTTAATTATTTTTGTGAAGCACCTAGAACTTCTTCGGAAACTCTGACAAAAGTCTCAATGATATAGTCTACTTCTTCATCTGTTAATTTCGTGTGAAGTGGCAGTGTAATTTCGTTTTCAAAGAAGGCATAAGCTCGCGGATAATCTGCCATATCAAAACCAAGATTCTTATAAGCTGTCAAAAGTGGAAGCGGTTTGTAGTGAACGTTACTTGCGATTCCTGCCTTGGCCAATTCTTGGATGATTTGGTTGCGCTCTTCGAGACTTGCTCCTTCTACATGGGTGATGTAAAGGTGACGACAAGATTCAACGGTATCTGTCTTATGAGCCAATGGGTGAATACGAGTTCCCGCAAATCCACGGTCATAGCGATCTACGATGTCCTTACGACGTTGTAGTAAAGCAGGATAACGATCTAGCTGAACCAGACCAAGTGAAGCCATGATATCTGTCATGTTGCACTTGTAGGCAGGAGTTACGATATCGTATTCCCATGAACCTAGTTGCATCTTAGCAAGCGCATCTTTGGTTTGACCATGAAGGGAAAGGATTTGGAATTCCTTGTACATTTCTTCATCGTCAATCGCTGGATTGGCTTTCCAAGTGGCACTTCCTCCCTCAGCAGTTGTAAAGTTCTTGACTGCGTGGAAAGAGAAGGATGTAAAGTCTGCAATTGAACCAGCTGGTTGCCCTTTGTAGGTTGAACCCAAAGCATGGGCACTATCAGAGACAATCACAATACGATTAAAAGCCTTTTGCCACTTGCTAGCAGCTGTAAAGAGGTCGCGTTTCTTTTCTACAACTTGGAACAAACGGTCATAGTCACAGATAATCCCTGCAAGTTCAACTGGGATGATAACCTTAGTCTTCTCAGTAATTGCTTGCTCAAGCTTGTCATAGTCCATTTCAAAGGTATCATCTTGGATATCAACCATCACTGGTGTAGCACCTACGTGAGTGATGACACTACATGATGCTGTATAGGTCATAGCTGGAACGATGACTTCGTCACCAGGCCCTACTTCAAGCACGCGCAAGATCAATTCAAGAGCTGCTGTTGCAGAATTGAGGCAGACTGTCTTAGGTGTCTGTGTATAGACAGACAGACGACGCTCCAATTCTTTTGTCTTTGGACCTGTTGTGATCCAACCAGAGCGGAGGGTATCTGCTACTTCAGCAATTTCTGCTTCAGTAATATCGGGTGGTGAAAATGGAATATTATACTTTGTCATTGTTTTACTCCTTTGATCGGTTTCAATCTTGCGACTACTTATTTTAAAACTTCAAATACAGTCTGGAACATGATTTTGATATCTCCGAAGAAATTAAAATCACGTAGGTAGGCTAGATTATAGTGCATCTTTTCTGGAAGGACTCTTTCGATATAAGCTTGGTCGACCGTCATACCTTTTGCAGTCATTTGACTGATAATGGCATCCTCGTCCTTATAGTTAATGCTGGCAAGCGATGTAATCCCAGCAGGCAAGAGCAAGGTAGCCATCATTTCAGGGCTGTACTGCTCAGTATAGCGTGGTACTTCTGGACGAGTTCCCACAAAGGACATCTCTCCTTTGAGGACATTGACCAATTGTGGAAGTTCATCCAAACGAACACGGCGAATGAAATTTCCAACCTTGGTGATGCGGCTGTCATTGGCAGAAGTTACTAGACTTCCTTTCTTGTCCGCATCGGTCACCATGGTCCGGAATTTCCAAATCTTGAAATGTCGGTTGTACTGGGTTACTCGTACCTGCTTGTAAATGACTGGACCCTTGCTATCTAGCTTGATCCAAATGCTTAGAATCAGAAATAAGGGGGAGGTCAAGATTAACAAGATAAAGGCTAGAACCAAATCTAGACAACGCTTGAGAATCAGAGACCCTTTTCTTTTAGAAACAAGCTGGTAGTATGGTTTTACCTCACTCAATTGCATTTCTTGAGGTAGTTCATCCCATTTCAGCATGCACATTCTCCTCTGTTTTTTAATATGTAATCTTTAAACATTCTACATTATACCACAAAATGAAAGAGGCAGTGCAAGAAATCTGTATTTTAAAGGAATTCTTCTCTAAGAAAGAGCTCCTGCCTGTAAACTATACATCTTGTGATAGGTTCCTCCTAAGGCCAAAAGTTCCTCGTGTGTGCCGCTCTCGATGATTCGTCCCTTATCTAGGACATAGATACAGTTAGCATCCTGAATGGTAGAAAGACGATGGGCAATGGCAATGGTCGTCCGGCCCTGTCTCATCTTGGCTAGAGAATTTTGGACCAAGGCTTCTGTTTCAGAATCAATATTAGCTGTCGCTTCATCCAAAATCAGTATTTTCGGTTGACTGGCAACAGTTCTAGCAAAAGCAAGCAGCTGACGTTGCCCGGTTGAGAAACTCGAACCACGCTCAGACACAGGGGCATCATAGCCCAAAGGAAGATCCTGAATAAATGAATCTGCATCGACAAATTCTGCCGCAGCCTTGACTTGGTCATCGCTGATATCTTGGTACATAGCGATATTGGACTTGATGGTTCCATGATAGAGGAAAGGTTCCTGTAGGACCAGACCGATATTTTTTCTCAACTCCTCTTGACTATACTTACGAATATCCACACCATCAAGTAAAACCCGACCAGACTGGAATTCATAAAAGCGCATAAGAACATTGATGATAGAGGATTTCCCAGAGCCAGTATGCCCGACAAAGGCGATAGTTTCACCTTTATTGACGGTAAAGGAAATATCATCGAGAATCTGGTGTTTTCCGTCATAAGAGAAGGACACATGTTCAAAACGGATATTTCCTTCTCTAATCTCCGCTTGTCCATTTTCTTGGACCGGTTCATAGTTGGTCTCATCGATAAGTGCAAAGACACGACCTGCTGACACCATGGATGTCTGAAGGGTAGAAAAGTTTTGCGTTACCTCGATGAGGGGATCAAAGAGACGATTGATGTACTGGATAAAGGCATACATGGTACCTGCCGTTATGCCTAGATAGAGACCACGATAGCCGAAGTAAGCCATCAAAACCGCATAACCCAACAACTTCAACAAACTCATAGCTGGACGTAAAAAGAGAGAGTCCAAGGCTACGGAACGGTTAGCGTAAACTAGGTGTTCCTGGTTTATCTCATCAAACTCTTCTTGCAGGCGTTTTTCTTGGTTAAAGGCTTGAATAATACGAATTCCCTCAATATTTTCTGCCAGCTTACTGTTAATATCGGATAAGAGACTTCTGGTCTTTTCAATGACCTTGACAGATTTTTTACGGTAGAGATTGACTAAAAGATAAATCAAAGGCAGAAAGAGCAAGACTAATGCAGTCAGACGATAGTCCAGGACTAGCATGGTATAAAGGGTCGTCACGAATATAAAGACTGCCGAGATGAAGCTAGATAAGATACCTGAAAACATATCACTGATGGTCTCAGTGTCGTTGGTCAAACGAGAAACGATAGAACCTGCAGGTGTTTTATCAAAGTAAGACATGCCTAGCCTCTCCATATTGGCAAAGGCATCACGTCGAATATCTCTAACGATGCTATAGGACACGCGCGCAAAGAGGAGATTCCCCACATATTGGACAATCGTTTGAAGAATGTAGAGACCATAGTAAACTAACAAAACGGTAACAGCAAGCTGATTCAGGTTGTTTAGATACTGGTCGATAAAGTGCGATGCCACTAGTGGGATAACACTCTTAATAACAGTCGTCGCAAGGAGAAAAGCAAGTGCTAAAAAGGTTAGGAGACTATAGGGCTTTAGATAAGACAACAAACGCTTCAATACAGTCCATTGTTCTTGTTTATTCCGCATCTTCTTCTCCTTTCATTTCTAACTGTTGAGACTGGTAAGTTTGAGCGTACCAACCATCCAAGGCTAGTAAGTCTTCATGCCTACCTCGTTCAATGATGCGACCATCCTGCATGACCAAAATCAAATCTGCATGAACAACTGCGCTGAGGCGATGGGCCGTGATGATGGTCGTTTTATCTTTGCGAGTTTCCTTGAGATTATCGATGATTGCGAACTCTGTCTTAGCATCCACTGCTGATAGGGAATCATCTAAAATCAAGATATCGGGATTTAAGATCATAGCCCGACTCATAGCCAGACGTTGCTTTTGTCCACCTGATAGACTGACACCCTTTTCGCCGATAACTGTATCAAAGCCCTCAGGCATAGCTTGAATGTCTTGAAAGACTTGAGCCAACTTAGTCGCTTCTTCTATTGCTGAGAAAGGCAGGTCGGGATTTCCAAAACGGATATTATCTAAGATAGAGCTAGCAAACAGAAATTGATCCTGTGGCACATATCCCATCAAACTACGCAAGTCAGCTAGGCGGTATGCGCGAATATCATGACCATTTAGATAAATAGCCCCTTGGTTAACGTCATACTCACGCAGGAGCAACTTAATCAAAGCAGTTTTCCCTGAACCCGTCTGTCCAACCAAGCCCAGAGTTTGCCCTTTTTCGAGACTAAAGTGTATATCTTTCAGTGTCTCTTCGTCTTCAAAGGCAAAACTCTCAATAGCATAGTCCAAGCGCCCATTTTCAATCCCATCCAGTGGAGATTCAGGATCTTTCACAGGTGATTCTTGAGACAAGAGGCTCTCAATTCGTTGGTAGGATACTTTTCCTCTCTGAGTGATATTAAAGAGGAAACCAATCGCCATCAAAGGCCAGACCAACATATCCAAGTAAGAGATAAAGGTGACCAGATTTCCGACAGTTACCTGTCCGGCTTGCACCATAAAGGCACCAACTAAGAGCGTTAAGGCATAGGAAGAACCAACAAAGAGTAGAACCATGGGGTCAAAGAGACTGTCATATTTCATGGTTTGCAGATTTTTTTGGAAGGTCAAATCATTGACTTCCTGGAAAGATGCCAACTCATCAGACTGATAGCCGAAGGACTTGGTTACCTTGATACCTGATACAGATTCTTGAACCTTATTGTTGAGTTCAGAAAAGGCTGCTTGGGATTCTCCGAAGGCCTTATGGGTCTTTCTCCCCAGACGACTAGTCGCATAGGCCATAAATGGCAAGGGAATGATGGCAACCAAGGTCATCTGCCAAGAAATGCTAAAGAGCATGGTCAACAGAGTCACCAAGGCTGTGATAGAGGCATCCACTGCTGACATGACACCACCACCTGCTAAACGAGTCAGGGCATTGATATCGTTGGTAGCGTGAGCCATCAAATCCCCAGTTCGATAATTCTGATAAAAAGCGGGAGACATCTTTGTAAAATGCTCAAATAGTCTTGAACGCATGATTTGTCCAAGTCGGTAGGAGGTCCCTAGGATATACATGCGCCAAACATAACGCAGATAGTACATTCCGAAAGCTGCCAGCAGGAGATAAAAGAGATGAAGTAAGAGCTCATCTTGTGTTAATCGTCCCGAAGTGATGGCATCAATCACTCGCCCCATGACCATCGGTGGGATGAGGTTGAGTACAGATACCAAAACCAGAGCTACAATTCCAACTAGGTAACGGCGTTTTTCTAATTTAAAAAACCACCAAAGTTTTTGGATGATGGACATAAAATTCCTTTCTAATGACAAATGGAAACCTGAGGCGACTACCTCAGGTTTTTCCTATTCATAGGTGATGACACTAACTTAAACTTTGTCATATTCAGCAATAAAGATACTCATAGGAGAAACATTTCATTCATGTTCAATCCTTTACATAAATCATTCTTTATTATATAGGAATGACCTGGATTTTTCAAACTATACGCTGGGGAATTACTTCTTTTTCTGGTATAATATTGTCTATAATCTGAATGAAAAGGTAAACATTATGAAATTAATCTCATGGAATATTGATTCCCTCAATGCAGCATTGACAAGTGATTCTGCGCGTGCGAAATTATCACAAGATGTCCTCCAAACATTGGTTGCTGAAAATGCTGATATCATTGCCATCCAAGAAACCAAGCTTTCAGCTAAAGGTCCTACTAAAAAACACCTTGAGGTACTGGAAGAACTCTTCCCAGGCTACGAAAACACCTGGCGTTCCTCTCAAGAACCTGCTCGTAAAGGTTATGCTGGAACTATGTTCCTCTATAAGAAAGAACTTACTCCAACTATCAGCTTCCCAGAAATCGGTGCACCTTCTACCATGGACTTGGAAGGACGTATCATCACTTTAGAATTTGATACATTTTTCGTGACTCAAGTTTACACACCAAACGCTGGAGATGGGCTCAAACGCTTGGAAGAACGTCAAGTCTGGGATGTCAAATATGCAGAGTACTTGGCTCAACTAGACAAGCAAAAACCTGTCCTAGCAACCGGAGACTACAATGTTGCCCACAAGGAAATTGACCTTGCCAACCCAGCCAGCAACCGTCGTTCACCAGGTTTCACAGACGAAGAACGTGAAGGATTTACAAACCTTTTAGCCAAAGGATTTACGGATACCTTCCGCCATATCCATGGCGATGTGCCAGAACACTATACTTGGTGGGCGCAACGCAGTAAAACTTCAAAAATCAACAACACCGGCTGGAGAATCGACTACTGGCTCACAAGTAACCGCGTAGCAGATAAGGTTACCAAGTCAGATATGATCGACTCAGGCGCACGCCAAGACCATACACCGATTGTCTTGGAGATTGATTTCTAAGGAGAAAACGAATGGACTATCAAGCTGTCATCCCTGAATTTGTCGTATCGGATATCGAGAAATCGCGTCACTTCTACTGCGACTTATTGGGATTCTCTGTCGAATACGAGCGTCCAGAGGAAAAATTTCTCTTCCTTTCGCTTGAAGACTGCCAGCTAATGCTAGAAGAAGGCAAGGAAGAAGAGTTAGCCCAACTGACCTATCCTTTCGGGCGCGGTGTCAATATTTCCTTTGGTATCAAGGATGTCCCTCAGCTCCACCAAAAACTGCTGGAAGCCAACTATCCCATCTATCGTCCTTTGACTAAAAGAGAATTTCGTGTTGGTGAACAGTATATCTACCCTCATGAATTTGCAGTTCTAGACCCAGATGGCTATTTTTTAAGATTTAGTGAATAAGAAAAAGGAGGCTAATAGCCTCCTTTTCAGTAGGTAAACATGAATTGACAGACCTGTAAATCCAGTGACCAAAACCTTTGCTAAAGCCTATGAAATCAACATGTCAAAGAACTTTGATAGCCGTTTTTTGTATAATTGAGTAGAATGAAATCAGAAAGCGAGGAAATTTTATGCAAGTCGGAAAACAAATCCAGCACTATCGTAAAAAGAAAAATTTATCTCAAGATGATTTAGCTGAAATAATTTTTGTCAGTCGCCAATCCATTTCCAACTGGGAGCGTGGCGCGACCTACCCTGATATTCAAAACCTACTCTTGCTGAGCAAGGTCTTTGAAGTGTCATTAGACAAACTAGTAAAAGGAGATTTGGAAACTATGAAACAAATTATTCACGACCAAGAATTTATACGTTATCAAAAAGATGGAATAATCTTTAGCATACTGCTATTTGGTTTTCCTATCATCAGCATACCCTTAATTCTTTATTTGGATTGGTATGGTATCGCTATTAGTTGCTTGATTTTTGCTATCGCTATGTTCTACGCCCTACGCATTGAAAAATTCAAGAAACAGCATAATCTTCGCACCTATCGACAGATTGTCGCCTATGTTCAAGGACGTAACCTTAGCGAGATTGAAGAAGCTGAAGAAAGGGGTAAGGCTCCCTACCAAAGGATCATCCTTCCCATTCTATTTGGCCTTGGAATTAGCACTATTGCTCTGCTATTTTATTGGCTCTTACTTACTTTCTTCACTATCAAATAAAAGCGAAGTCATCAGACCTCGCTTTTTAAATGTATTAAAATTTATAGAGTTGTGGATAGTGAACACACTCTTGTTTTTTAGGGCGTAACTATCTACTCATTTTAATTTATATCCTCACCTGTCTATCTTCTGACCGTTGTCCTGTGACAAACATGGTGAAGGTTGCCTTGCAGACATTTCGGCCATCTTGATTGATGATATCAACATCGACGACACAAGTAGTGCGTCCTTGGTGGACACATTCTCCTTTGATAGTGAGAACATCTCCTAGATTTCCGGCTTTCAGATAGTTGATGGAAGACTGGAGTGTCACCCCGTCTAATCCTAGCGAAATCACCACAAGACCACTGATTTGGTCACATAGGGTAAATAGATAGCCTCCATGGGCATTTCCATAGTAGTTGAGTGAAGAGTCCACTACTTTTGTTGTCACCACCACGTGACCGTCTCTCATTTTTTCAATTTCGTAGTTTTCAAAGGCAGATATAGCGTCAAAGTGAAAATCTTTCATACGTTCCTCCTGATATTTCAAACGACACTATGATACTACTTTTCAAGACTCTACGCAAGAGAGAAGCACTTATTCGGGCAAAATACCAACCTGCTCCACAAAGCGCATAAAGGCTGCTTGTCCTTCTTCTGTTTGCTTGTAAACTCCTGCATCTTCCAAAACTCGTGCAAATATTTTTCCAACAGATTCTTGGACGATATTAAGAGCTTGGTCTTTGTCAGTCAATCCAGGATGGGACTCTTTCAACTCATCTGCCCATTCTTGGTGATAATCTGCTACTGAAACATCCTCTCCGACTAGGTAAGCTGCTACCTGCTCTACTTCTTCCTTCAAGCGTGGTGGCAAGATTGCCAAACCCATGACCTCTATCAAGCCGATATTTTCCTTCTTGATATGTTGGACATCCTTATGGGGATGATAGATACCATCTGGATGCTCTGGAGATGTTTGATTGTCCCGCAAGACCAAATCCAACTCAAACTGCCCATCTCGCTTACGGGCTATCGGTGTGATAGTGTGATGCGGTGTTCCATTACTTTCTGCCAAGACCTGTACACTTGGATCTGAGTATTGACGCCAAGCCAGTAAGATTTTATCCGCAAGGTTAGTCAACTCGTCTTTTGAATCCGAAGTTAGTCGAATGACGGACATAGGCCACTGAACAATCCCTGCTTTTACAGTTTCAAAACCTTCAAAGGTAAAGTTTTTCTGAATAGGAGCCACTTCCATTGGGAAAACATGACGCCCACCTTGATAATGATCGTGCGTCAGGATGGAGCCACCTACGATTGGCAAGTCTGCATTCGAACCAGCAAAGTAGCCTGGAAACTGCTCCACAATTGCTAACAAACGTTCAAAACTTTGGCGACTAATGGCCATAGGACGATGCTTGCTATCTAGGAAAATACAGTGCTCATTAAAGTAAGCGTAAGGCGAATACTGGAAGCCCCACTCCTGCCCAGAAATATCAAAACGAATAATCCGGTGATTGCTTCTAGCTGGATGATTGACACGACCATGGTAGCCTTCATTTTCCATACAGAGCTGACATTGAGGATAGTTACTCGACTTGACCAACTTAGCTGCCGCAATCTCTTTTGGATCCTTTTCAGGCTTCGAGAGATTGATGGTAATCTCTAGTTCACCGTAGTCAGATGGTACACGATAAGCAATATTCTTTGCGATAGCCTTCAGTTTGATGTAGTCATTCTTCTGACTGAGTTGGTAGAAATCCGCAATTGCCTGCTCTGGTGACTGAGCATAGGTATCCCAAAAATCACGATTAACCTGACTTGGACAAGGGGTTACCAAGTCCATGAGGTCAGCACCGAGAATCTCACGCGCAGCCTGACTATCTTCAATCGTTTCCAAGCGAACTGCTTCCTCAACAAGCTGATCTTTTAGTTCAATCAAATCATTTTGGTCAGTCTCAACTTCAAGAACTCCATCTCCCACCAGTGCCAAGACGCGATTGGTCAGATAAATCCGATCCAACTCTTCAAAGGTGCTTTCTGCAATGACTTTGGTAACAAATCTTTCTACTAAGGTCACTAGAAAACCTCCTTCTGACTAATCAAGAACGCGAGTACCACCTGCAACTTCAGCGATATAGAAGCTTGGTGCATAGCCAACTACTTCTTCGTAGTGCTTGCCAACAGCTTCTTTAAAGGCCTCAACTGCATCTTTTTGAACCAGAGCAATGGCACAACCACCAAAACCTGCTCCTGTCATACGAGCACCAAGAACACCTTCTTGAGCCCAAGCCGTATGAACAAGGGTATCCAATTCCAAACCAGTCACTTCGTAGTCATGCTCGAGAGAAACATGAGACGCATTCATCAAACGACCAAACCTGTCCAAATCTCCTGCTTGAAGAGCCGCTTGTGCCTTAAGGGTGCGTTGATTTTCAAGAACGGCATGGCGGGCACGTTTCAAACGATTTTCGTCTTTGATCAGGTAGCTGTATTCATCAAAAGCCCATTCATCTAACTCGCCTAAAGTCTGAATATCCAAGGCCACTTGAAGTTCTTCCACTGCCTTTTCACATTCAGCACGGCGTTCATTATATTTAGAATCTGCTAGTTCACGGCGCTTATTGGTATTCATAATCACAACGACATTGTCCTTCAAATCAAGTGGTACCAAGTCGTATTCTAGAGTGTTAGTATCTAGGTAAATAGCACGTTGGTCTGCTCCCATACCGATAGCAAATTGGTCCATGATACCAGAGTTAACACCGATAAAGTTATTCTCTGTTAATTTTCCGATTTTAACTAAGTCTAGACGGTCCAATTTTAGGTCAAAGAGGTATTCTGCTACGACACCTGTCAAAAGCTCCAAAGATGCTGAAGAAGACAAGCCCGCACCATTTGGGATATTCCCAAAGACATAGAAATCAAAACCTTTGTCAATCACATGCCCAGCTTCTTGCAAGAAATGAAGGACACCTTTTGGATAGTTGGTCCAGTTGTGCTCTTTCTCAAACTTAAGGTCAGCTAGAGGAACTTCGATAATTCCTTTATCCTCAAAGTTTGCTGAGTAGAAACGCAAAACTTGGTCATCACGCTTACGAGCAACCCCATAAGTTCCTAGTGAAATAGCTGCTGGGAAAACATGCCCACCGTTGTAGTCAGTATGCTCCCCAATCAAGTTGATGCGCCCTGGTGAGAAGAAGGTTTGGTCCGCTTCTTGACCAAAAACAGCAAGAAAATCCTTGCGAAGTGCTTCAGCAGTAAGATGTTGTGTCATATGAATTCTCCTTTGACAATTGTTAAGTAAAAAAACTTAACCTGTAATCGTTTTCTTCTATTGTACCCAAGGGTTTTGCTTTGGTCAACATTTTTACCTATATTTTACTAAACTATAGGTAAAAAGCAACAAAAATATGCTATAATAACCTAAAAAGGAGGAGAATTATGGCTACACTCAAAGATATCGCTCAGCTAGCCTCTGTCTCGATCGCAACTGTATCCCGCGTTCTCAATCGCGATCAGAGCCTATCTGTTACAGAAGAAACTCGACATCGTATTTTAACCGTCGCAGAAGAATTAGGGTATACAAAACATCTCAAAACAGGCGAAAGTCATAAACTCAAACAAAAAATTGCTATCATCCAGTGGGTGAGCGAACAAGGTGAATTAGAGGATCTCTACTACTACCAGATCCGTCTCGGAATTGAAAAAAGAGCTCAAGAGTTAGACTATGACATTTTGCGCTATTTTAACGACCAACCTTTCACGCTTAGTGAAGAAGTGATTGGGATTCTTTGTATTGGGAAATTTAGTCAAGCACAGATTACATCATTTGAAGAATACCACAAACCCCTAGTATTTTTAGACAGTGATACGATTGCTCTTGGTCATACCTGTGTCATTACAGATTTTAATAATGCTGTTAAACAGGTTGTTGATTACTTTACAGATCATGATCGTAAAAAGATTGGTATCCTATCCGGTCTTGAAACTACTACTGACCATGAAGAAGTCATCGCAGATAAGCGTTTAGATTACTTTATATCCTATACGCAAGAAAAAGGAATTTATAACGAAGAATTCATTTTCCAAGGCTCATTTACTGCCCAATCTGGATATGACTTGATGAAGGAGGCTATCGAAAAATTAGGAGAGAAGCTTCCACAGGCCTTTTTTGCTGCCAGTGATAGTTTGGCTATTGGTGCCCTTCGCGCCCTTCAGGAAGCCAGCATCAGCATTCCCGAGCGTGTCAGCATTATTTCCTTTAATGATACCATTCTAACCAAGCAAGTTTTCCCACCACTTTCCAGTATCACAGTCTACACTGAAGAAATGGGACGTACAGGAATGGATATTCTGAACAGGGAAGTCCTTAATGGGCGTAAAATTCCAAGCCTCACTATGCTTGGAACTAAACTGACGTTAAGAGACAGCACCTTGCATTAAGTACAACACTTGAACATAAAAAACCTAATAGAGATTCTCAAATCCTATTAGGTTTTTCTTTTTATAATCAATGAAAATCAAAGAGCAAACTAGGAAGCTAGCCGCAGGTTGCTCAAAGCACTGCTTTGAGGTTGTAGATAAGACTGACGAAGTCAGCTCAAAACACTGTTTTGAGGTTGCAGATAGAGCTGACGTGGTTTGAAGAGATTTTCGAAGAGTATTAATCCATCACAATCATAGACTTAATGGTCTTGCGTTCATCCATAGCCTTATAAGCTTGGTCGATATCTTTCAGTTTATAGCTTGAAGTAAAGACACGACCTGGATTGATATCACCATCAAGAACAGCTTTGAGCAAGAATTGCTTATCGTATGTTGTTGCAGAAGCTGCTCCACCTGCAACAGATATATTTTGCATAAATGTTGAACCAAGAGCACGATTCTTATAATGTGGAACTCCGACAAATCCCATGCGACCCCCATTGTGAAGCACACCCAGCGCTTGCTCAACAGCCGCCTCAGTACCAACACACTCAAGTGCTGCATCTGCTCCACCGCCGAGAATTTCACGCACCTTGGCAATCCCTTCTTCTCCTCGTTCAGCTACAACGGCTGTCGCACCTGACTCCAAGGCCATTTGTTGGCGGTCTTCATGACGACTCATAAGGACAATTTGTGATGCTCCACGCATCTTAGCTGCGATAACAGCACATTGCCCAACGGCACCATCGCCAATAACGACAACTTTATCCCCTGGTTTCACATCTGCCACACGCGCTGCATGATAGCCTGTCGGCATGACATCAGCTAGAGTCAAGAGAGATTTAAGCATCCCTTCTGTGTAGTCAGACGGTTGTCCAGGGATTTTAACAAGTGCCCAATTGGCATAGTGGAAGCGGAGGTATTCAGCTTGGAAATTCCCTCCTAGATTATTTCCGATATGATTGTCACAAGAACCATCAAATCCTGCACGACAGGCATCACACTCCCCACAACCATGAGTAAATGGTACAATCACAAAATCACCGGGCTTGACCGTTGTAATGGCTTCTCCAGTTTCTTCAACGATCCCAATCGCTTCGTGTCCACTATTTTTATGTCCCGCTTTAATATCTGGATTGCGGTAACTCCAAAGGTCCGAACCACATACGCAAGCACGAACTACGCGGATAATCACATCATCCGCTTCTTGAATACTTGGACGTTTAACCTCTTCAATACCAACCTGACCTGCTTTTTTATAGACTGCTGATTTCATAAACATTTGCCTCTCTGTATCTAACTTACTTCAAGTATACACTTTTTATGAAGTTTTCGCTCACTTATACTACGCCACATCAATGATGATGATCGTGATCATGGCTTGCCTCTAGCTCAACCATATTGCGCTTATGGACCTGGTGGCTTGCTACATCTGCATCCACTTCAATGGTAATATTTTGAAAACCACAATCTTTGAGTAGGTCGCGAATGGATTCTTTACAAACTTCCATATGTTTGATATGCTCGAGACAAACATGAATAATGGCGTTTTTCTCCAAACCATCCATAGTCCAGAGATTGATCTGATTGACACTGGCCACATACTCCAATTGCTCCAAGTCACTCTTGACTTGTTTGATATCTACTCCTTCTGGCACAGCATCCAAGAAAATCTTGAGAGTAGACCAAAAACGTGGAATGGCTTTTGACAAGATAAAGAAGGAAATGACAAGCGACAAGAGAGGATCTAAGATATACCAATCCGTAAATCGGAGAATAATTGCCATCAGGATGACTGCTATCCAACCAAGGGTATCTTCTAGAAAATGCAGGCTAAGAATAGATTCGTTCTTTGTTTTTCCTTTACGAACGACAAGACTGGCTAGCACATTAATGCTAACAGCAATGATTCCTAGCCAGAGAATTCCCTCATCATTGACAGGTTGTGGATGAAAGAGTTTCGTTATATTTTCCAAAATGACCAAAACGGACCCTGTAATCAGAATCACAGCTGTTACCAAGGCACCTAGAAGACTAAACCGTTTATAACCCAGGGTATAATGACTATCTTCTTCACGATTGGAAATTGTTTCAAGAAAGGCTGATACCCCAATTGCGATTGCATCTCCCAAATCATGAACAGAGTCAGCAAGAACAGCACTGGAACCAAACACTCCACCAGCGATAAACTCGATAATGGCATAACTCAAATTTAAGAAAAAAGCTAACCAAACTGTATGTTTTGTCTTCATAATCATCATTCCTTTGTTATAATAGATTCATGAACATCCTGTTCATTATCATTATCTAACATTCATTACAGAAAGGATAGGAACAAACTATTCACTTTGTAAGATACCGAATAGTTTGTTCAAAGTGTCCATATGACTGCTCAAGATCGTCGCATTACCAAGACTCGAAAAGCTATCTATACTGCTTTTTTACAATTACTAAATCAAAAAAGCTTTGAAACGATTACCGTTCAGGAGATAATAGACCTCGCAGATGTCGGTCGCTCTACCTTTTATAGCCATTATGAAAGTAAGGAATTACTCCTAGATGAGCTCTGCCGATATCTCTTTCATCATCTTTTTGAACACGAGAAAAATATATCTACAGAAGCTTATTTGGCTCATATCTTTTCACATTTTAAGAAAAATCAAGACCACGTCACCAGTCTCCTTTTCTCTAAAAATGACTACTTCCTCCGTCAATTGCAGAAAGAATTGGAACACCATGTTTATCCCATGGTAGCAGAGGACTTGCAAGTTGCCTATCCTAATATTCCTACTTCCTACCTCAAACACTTTGTTGTAACTAACTTTATCGAAACACTAACCTGGTGGCTCAAAAAAGGAAAATCTTATAAGGAAGACCAAGTAGTTGGATTTTACTTGGATGTCATGGAGATGACAACCAAACAAAAATAAATTATCATTATTCTAGCTAGAAAGGAAATCCTATGAACATCGTTATTATTCTTGTTATTTTTATAATCTTCTTAGCTCTTGCTTTTCCTCTTCTTCATTTATTGGCTAGCCTTTCAGAATTAAGAAAAGGCAGGAATCTCCTAGGAAATCGGCTTCTCCTTATCGGAAGTAGCCTTGCGACCTTATCTATCTTCCTCTACTTCTTTTTGCCGATTATCGCACTATCTCTTTGGCTGATTGGCTGTGGATTAATTTGCTACGGAGCCTATTGGAATGGCAAACAAAAAGAAAACTTCCATCCAACCCACCATCTGATTCGAATTGGAATTGCACTGGTGCTTACCATCTTGTTAGCCTTGGTACAATAAAAAAGGATCTTTTGATCCTTTTTTGTATACTCATAAACTAATACTCCTTTGATTATTGCTTAAGTATTCCTTCTTTAAGGAGAAAGTCCCGTGCTACTTCTTCAGCTGATTTACCTTCCACACTAACCTGGTAGTTCATCTGACTCATCTGGCTCTCAGTGATTTTACCAGCTAGTTTATTGAGGACTGCTTCCAACTCAGGATGTTTTTCGAGTAATTCAGCTTTCATGAGTGGAGCGCCTTGATAAGGAGGGAAGAGGTGTTGATCGTCTTCTAAAATTTGAAGTTGGTAACGCTCGATTTCAGGGTCTGTCGAGTAAACTTCCATAATCTGAATATCTCCAGCCTTAATCGCATCATAGCGAAGGGCTGGCTCCATGGTTGCCACATTGAGATTCAATCCATAAACAGACTGCAAGCCCTTGTTTCCATCCTCACGGTCATTAAACTCTAGAGTGAATCCCGCCTTGAGCTGTCCTTCTACTTTTTTCAAGTCTGAAATCGTCTTAAGCCCATATTCTTGCGCAATTTTTTTAGGAACTGCTATAGCATAAGTGTTTTGATAAGCCATGGGTTTAAGAAAGGCTAGTTGATCCTGTTTGGCAATGCCGTCACGAGCCACCTCGTAAACCTTTTCCGGGTCATGCCCAATTTGTGGCGATGGTTGGAGGAGACTCTCTGTCACTGTTCCAGAAAATTCTGGATAGATATCAATGTCCCCTTTTTTCAGCGCTTGATAAAGGAAATCTGTCTTCCCAAAGTTAGGCTTGACCGTCACCGTCATATCCGTATTTTCCTCGATGAGAAGTTTATACATATTCATGAGAATCTCAGGCTCAGGTCCCAACTTCCCAGCAATGACGAGATTGTCTTTCTCATTATGTGGAATAATGCTTGGAGCATAACTAACTCCCAAACCAAGGAACATAACAGCAAAGGCCGCAACAATTGTACGCAACTTTGCCTTTTCCAACCATTTGAGAATGACATTAAAGAGAATGGCTAAGATAGCCGATGAAATAGCCCCGATTAAAATCAGACTAGCATTCCGACGATCAATACCCAAAAGGATAAAGGAGCCCAATCCACCAGCTCCCACAAGAGCGGCTAAAGTCGCTGTCCCAATGATCATAACGGTTGCTGTACGAACCCCCGATACAATGACAGGCATGGCAAGTGGAATTTCAAACTTCTTGAGTCGCTCCCACTTGGTCATCCCAAAAGCAATCCCTGCTTCCTCAAGACTAGGATCAATCCCGTTCAAGGCTGTGATCGTATTTTCTAAAATCGGGAAAATAGCGTAGATGACAAGGGCTGTAAGGGCTGGTAAGGTTCCAATCCCCATGAAAGGGATAAAGAGACCCAACAAAGCCATTGAGGGAATAGTCTGGAAGATACCCGCAACTTGTAGTACCCAATTCGCTGCCTTTTTGTGACCATTTAGATAAACCGCAAGTGGGATGGTTAGAAAAATAGCGACCAATAAGGTCAAAAGCGATAATTGTAGGTGTTGACCAAGAGCGGTTACCCATTCACTAAATCGCTCTTGAAAGGTTGAAATCAAATTAGACATGAAGGCTACCTCCAAACAAGTTTGCTACAAAGTCTGTCGCAGGCGCTTGTAAAATTGTTTCAGGTTCTGCGACCTGGCGAATTTCTCCATCCTGTAAAACAGCAATTCGATCGCCTAATTTCAAGGCCTCGTCCGTATCATGAGTAACGAAGATGGTCGTCATACCGAACTCCTTGTGCAAGTCTTTGGTGAGAGCTTGCAACTGCTTGCGAGAAATGGCATCTAAGGCTGAAAAAGGCTCGTCCATCAATAGAATCTTTGGTTCCCCAATGATGGCCCGCACAATCCCAATCCGCTGTTGCTCCCCACCAGATAACTCGCTTGGTAACCGATGAGCATACTCTGCAGCAAGCAGACCAACCTTATCCAAGAGTTCTTCTGTTTTAGAAGTGATTTGTTCTTTAGTCCAGCCCTTCATCTCAGGAATGAGAGCAATATTTTCCGCAACTGTCAAGTTAGGAAATAGGGCAATAGCTTGAAGGACATAGCCGGTACTGAGACGTAACTCCCGTTCGTCATAGTCTTTGATGCGTTTCCCATCCATATAGATATTGCCATCTGTCGGTTCCAAAAGACGATTGACCATCTTGATCATAGTGGTCTTCCCAGATCCTGAAGGACCCACTAGCACCATGAATTCTCCATTTTCAATGCGAAGATTGACATCTTTTAAAATGTTTTTATCCGTGTAGCGCAAGGCTACATGTTTGTATTCAATCATGTTCTTCCTCTATAAGTTTTCTATCTCTAAGAGTATCCAATAGGCTACTTGCCGGATGCCCTAGGACTTTTTCGATATCTGTTGAAACCCCAGCTTGTTCCCCAACTTTGATAGCTGTATAAGTGCTGACCCAGGCATCGTACTCCCAAGTTTGTGCTGGCCATTTTTTCCGTGACTCATAAGCTTCTTCTACTGTTTCATCCACATACGCGATGGCCTTACCGGTCTCTTTTGAGAGAAGCGCTACGATTTCTTCCATGGAAAGATCCTCTGGCCCTGTCAAATTCAAGCTTTGATTTTCCCATTCCTTAGGATTTAAAAGAATCTCTACTGCAACCCTAGATGTGTCCTTACGGGCAACAGCTGACACAAGACCACTGCCGGCCGGACCACGAATCTCTCCATTTTCAAGCGCCATATCAATCAGGAAGTCCAAGTAAAAATTATCTCTCAAAAAAGTGTAGGTGAACCCTAACTCCTTGATATAGGATTCCGTCTGGGCATGATCTCGAGACAAGGTGAAAGTTGCCTTCTCATCTGCCCCATAAAAGGAGGTATAGACGATATGCTCTACTCCTGCTAGGTTTGCAGCATCTAAAAAGTCCTTGTGTTCCTTGACACGCTCTTGATTTTCCCGAGTAGAAACCATCAACAAGATATCAATACCCTTCAAGGCCTCAACCACCTCTGGAGTATTGGCATACGATATTCTACGGATTTCCGCAGACGCATAGATCTTTGCACGCTCTGGGCTTCGTGCTAAATGGACGGAAGCAATTCCTTTTTGATCTATAAGATTCGCCACATAAGAACCTAATTTCCCTGTTACCCCCGTAATACCAATCATAACTGTAACTTCCTTTCCTTAGATGTCATTTTCTTTAGCTTTTAGATTTGTGATAATACGCTCTTGATAAGCCTCAAATTCTCGGATTTCTTGATTGGAAAATCCTTGGTAGAAAATTTCACCCAATTCTTTACTAACACGGTCTCCAATTTCTTTTTGCGCCCAACCGAGGTCTGTCAAAGAGATATATTTTTTCCTTTTATCTTGTGTGCAAGGTTGAATCGTGACCAAGCCTTGTTCTTCCAATTTCTTAACCATACTGGTCAATGTATTATTGGCTAGACCCGTCGCAAGAGCGATATCGGTCGCTGTAGCGCACCCCAACTCTTGCTTCCACAAAATCGTTAAAATTTTTCCCTGTTCACTTCTGTATTGAGCATCTGGTTGCTTGCTCAATAGTTTTTGAAAGATACGCCCGTTTAACAATCGAATCTGTAGAGCTTGGTATCCCCCTAACATCTTGTCCATTTTGTCTCCTTTTTTGTTCTATATCGAACCTTTTAGTTATTGTAACACCCTAAATTACATCTGTCAACTATTTCGATATAGAAATAATAAAAAACTTCCTACCAAAAAGTAGAAAGTCATCATTTTTATAAAATTAAACATGAATCACATCTGAAGCATTCCCCTTAAAGAAACTACTATGGACTAGATAAGGACCATACTTAGAATTTTGACTAGAAACCAAGCATAAAGGAATGATAAAAATTTTTATAAAATATAGTAAACAAAAGAGTAGAAAAGACTAAAACTAAGATTCCTTAATTCAAAAAAATAAAGATAAAAGAAAATTAAAGAATTTAATAGAATATTAAATCCCCTAGCAAAACTAGCTAATAAGATATTCGTCTTGATCTGAGGATTAAAAAGTTTGACAAGAAACAAGGCTAATAAAGAAGTATTATAGATACAAATTGGCTTGTAATCATGACGATAGGGAACTAAAAACAAGAACAAAGAATGCTATAGTGGATTGAACTTAGAGTAGTACAATATAGATTCTAAAACATTTTTAGCAGTCTTGGTGTACTGTTCTAGATTCATTCTACTATATTTTCCATATAAAAGTAGACAAATGTCTACTAGAAATGTTTAGTTTTGGCAAACGACTGGGAATGATGATGCTATAGATTCCTTATCTCAAATACTGCCGTATGAATCCACTCGTTATGCATTTGAAAGTCATTCTCTATGATTCTACTAAAGGTGAAACCATTTTTTAAAAGCACTCTCTGAGAAGCCTGATTGTCCCTTGCCGTCCCTGCGATAATCTTATGTAAACCATAAGTAGTAAAGGCCTTTTCTAAAACGAGTTTAACTGCTTCGCTTGCATATCCTAAATTGGTAACATTTTCTCCAATCCTATATCCAAGTTCTGCTGTTTTTCTATCCTTCCCTAAAACACTTAAATTGATTCTTCCGACCATAGTACCTTGTGCATCTCTAATAAGATGCATGTAGACATCATGATTCTCTTGTTCCCTTAACAATTCCCTTGTAATCTCTTTAAAACCTTCTGAATCAAAATAGGTAGCTGGTCTAGGAGGTAGACTCCGCTCAAAATACTCCCGATTTTCTTTTTCAAAAGAATAAACATCTATACTATTTTCTTCAGACATCAGCTCTAGACTTATCATTGTAAACCATTTCCTATCATTCTATAAATTCAAATGTACTCATGTTCACATAAAGTGACATTTACAGAATTTACAGAGATATCTTAATTTATTCATATCGTATCTACATTATAACACAACATACTATGAAGAAAAATAATATCCGTCAAGGTCCTCATAAATTCCAACATCTTGCTAAACAAGCTGGAACGCTTATGGAAGCTGTTTTTGAACCCTACTTGCTTCATCTTCATAAAATGACCATGACTTACAAATAAAGAAGAAAAACATCTCAAATTTGATGAGATGGTTAATCATTTAGTCTACTTTATAAAAAACTTGTTCTGAGCTAGTTGGAGCAGCTTGACCAGCAGTAAGCCTGTTTTTACTTAAGTCAGAATCTAACCCAGCTATAGTAAGTCCAGCAGGATAAATACTCATTCCATACCCTGTAAAACCAGATCTAACGCTGAAGTTAACACTCCCATCGCTAGCTATGCTCACTTTCTCAATGTTCCCACTATTTACTAGTCCACTTTTATCGAATGTAAACTCTTGCCCAAGTCCATTTCTCCATGTTCCAACTAGAGTAGAGAAATCTCCATTTAGAATGGCTTGCTCATCTATTTTTTGTGATTTAGCATTCGTTTGCTCTTCTTGTGTCGAAGGTTTTTCCTCCGTAGTCGTAATACTATCTTGAGTAGTTGTTAAACTAGTGGTCGTTGTTGCACTTGTTGTACTAGTTGATGTCGTACTAGTAGTAGAAACTTGTTCTGTTGGAGTACTTACTGCTTCTGCATCTTGCTTCTTATGATTAAAGAAGAACATAAAACTTATCAGTACTATAGCAATTAAGCAACTTAACAGAATCAAAATCCAATTGATGCCTTTTCCTATTTTCATTTATAACTCCTTTAAATTATTCGTATTTAATTATATCATACTAAACTCATACTAGGAAGAAATTGTATAAGACAAAGACTATTGGTGTGAATTTGTGGGTGAACTCTCTATTGAGGATTAAAAAAGAACACCCCGAAAGGTGCTCTTTGTAAGTAGGCTCTATAATTTCTGTAGTGGGTAAATCCCC
>NZ_KV807717.1:0-252 GCF_001812125.1 Streptococcus sp. HMSC071D03 | reverse complement strand
ATGGCGCGAGACGGAATCGAACCGCCGACACATGGAGCTTCAATCCATTGCTCTACCAACTGAGCTACCGAGCCTTATTGCGGGAGCAGGATTTGAACCTACGACCTTCGGGTTATGAGCCCGACGAGCTACCGAGCTGCTCCATCCCGCGTTAATAATAAAGGAGGATGTGGGATTCGAACCCACGCACGCTTTTACACGCCTGACGGTTTTCAAGACCGTTCCCTTCAGCCGGACTTGGGTAATCCTCCA
>NZ_KV807716.1:0-14571 GCF_001812125.1 Streptococcus sp. HMSC071D03 | reverse complement strand
GAGATTTCTTCACTACTAATCTTAGTATGTTTTTTGGGGGGCTTTTTATACTTTCTTACTAAATTGGTGCAACTGACACAGTTGTTACGACTTTAGCCGCTTACAAATAAGGCTGCAACCTGACAAGGTCAGTTGCCTCAAAACTTTAATCCATATTTTGAAAAAACAATTAACTAGACAATAAATGTCCACCCTTTTTTGTAAACTTAAATTATCAATAATAAGAGGTGAAATTAAATGAATTATTATCAAGTTGAGTTTAAAAATCCTGATGATTTCTTAAAAACTCAAACAGAAGATTTTATTAAGACTAATCGTTTATTGCTATTTAAAGAGGATGACGCTTATTACCTTATTTCTCAAGAAAGTTACAATGATCAAGAAATCATGGGGAAAATAAAGGATTTTTTTGATCATGAGTTTACATTAAAAAAAGTTAAAACTCTAACAGAAAGTGATTTTATAAAGAAACTTGAAACAAGTGATAGAAGAGAACTAGTAAAATTCTTATTAAGTGCAAATAAAGAGACCATGTCTCATTATCTAAAGCCTAATTTTGAAAAACTGGATGAATTGAAAAACATTTGTGGTCTCGCCGATTTTAAGAAGGCTGTTCAAGAACTAATTACATATCTTTCATTTCAAGAAAAAATAAATAATAATGAACAACAGCAACACTTTTATATTTTTAATGGTGAGAGGGGATCTGGTCGTAAGTTTGCTATCAAGTTTCTAGAGTCTCTCTTTGGAATGAATGCGATATTTGTTAATTGTAATAATTTTTTTATTCCTAAGATAGGCGAAAAAGATGTCCCGGTATTAGTTGATTATCTTTCAGCAAGGCCAAGAACAAAATCAGAATTTTACGATACATTTAGACAAAAGAAGGGGCATTCAATTAACATCATTATTACGAGAACTATCCAAGAGGCAGAATCTATAAAAAAAGATTTGCTTGAAGATTTTAGTAAAGTATCAATTGTGAATTTTCCGCAATATGATGAGGCCGAGCTTAAAAAAATCGGGCTTCAGATGATAAACAAAAAAGGTGTTCAATTGAGTAATGAAGATTTTGAGAGATTAATAGAAGAAAATAAAGTACTAAAGGATGCTAAAGAAATTCGTCTTTTTGTTCAAGAGCTTGTTGAATTTGCAGTACAAAATGATTATGATCCTTCAGATAAAAACGAATTAAGTCTGGATGGATTTATTCCCCAAAATGAATCTTCAGTTGAAGACGAAGAAAATGCTGAGAAAAAGTTGAGTGAATTAATCGGTTTAGAAGAAGTGAAAGTAGTCCTAAACCAGCAGTTAGCTTATAATCGAGTTTCTGCATTGCGTCAGGATCATGGATTTAGTAATGAAATACTAAATCGTCATCTCGTTTTTTCCGGAAATCCTGGGACTGGTAAAACTATAGTGGCTAGGCTTTATACAAAAATTTTATACAATAACAAGATAATCCAAGAGAATAAGTTAGTGGAAGTAGGTCGTGCGGACCTTGTTGGTGAATATGTCGGACAGACTGCTCCAAAAGTAAAAAGAGCTTTTGATGAAGCAAAAGGGGGAGTACTCTTTATAGATGAGGCCTATAGCCTTATTCCGAGTAGTGAGAGAGATTTTGGACATGAAGCTATTTCAGCGATTATACAAGAAATGGAAAATCGTCGGGATAAGGTGTTGGTTATTTTTGCTGGGTATGAAGAATTGATGGCCCAATTCATTGAAACTAACCCGGGACTTTCCTCTAGAATTTCTAGAGAAATAAAATTTTTGGATTATACAATTGATCAACTAATTGATATTTTGGAATTGATGGTAAATAAGAGATATTATCAATTAACCGACGATTGTAAGATGGTACTACGTCAGCATTTTTCAGAAGTTGTCAATTGTAAAAACTTTGGAAATGCTAGATACGTCCGAAAATTAGTAGATGAGATTGTCTTCAGTCAAGCACAACGAGTGATTGAAGGTGATAAGAATCAGTTAGAAGATGATACCTTTTTAAATCAAATTACATTGACAGATATCAATAAGGCTATTGTAGCTATTGAAGCAAAATCATCAAAATCAATATCGTTGATAGGATTCGGAAGGTAGAAGTAACCTTTAATAGACTTTAAAAGAAGAAATAGGTACTAGTAGTATCGGTAGAAGATTTGAACTAGTAAATTGATTGAATCTAAGCCATTGGAAATGTTATAATATTGTTAAAGGATTTAGGATTATATGAACGACCAAGAACGCTTATTAACTATATTTTTACGATTACAGTCTGGCGCACATTTAGCTAAGGCTCAGCTTGCAGATGAATTTGGTGTTAGTGAAAAGACTATACAACGAGATTTTTCTCTCCTCTCTGGTTTCTTAGATACACAACCGATGGTTGCAGCAGAACTTGCCTACGATACGAGGCATCATACTAGGTATTTAAAAGGGAAATCTTTATTTAATAAAAAGGATATTCTTGTAATTTCAAAGATTTTACTAGAAAATCGTTCTTTGAATAAGGAAGAAAACAAGTCATTACTTGATAGTTTATTGGCACTTATTTCAAAAGATGAGCAAAAAGAAGTTTCTAGTATTATTGCAAGTGAGTTGCTAAATTATGCACCATTATCAGACACACAAAATCGTATTGATAAGGTTTGGGAATGGTCTGAATTGATTCGTAAGGAGTTGGTCTTAGACATTGATTATCAATCTCCTTATAATACTAAAAAGAGACATACAATTTTTCCGGTTTCTCTTTACTATGATACTCATTATTTTTACATAGTAGCCTATAATTTACTATTTGATTCTTATATGACTTTAAAATTAGACAGAATACTTAGTTGGGTAGAATCTAAAAAAGAAAAACCTTCTCTTTCATATGGAAGAAAATTTCGTGATGGAGAAATTCGTAATAAGCGTGTAGATCCATTCATAGGAAAAGAGTTAAATATTAGAGTCCTATTCGTCAATGATCCAACAATTATTGTTGATCAATTTCCTACAGCAAAAATTATTGAAAAAACATCAAATGGTAATATTATTGAATTTGTGAGTCAAGATACACCAGGGTTGAAGAGGTGGCTATTGAGTCAAGCGGATGCTCTAACGGTTTTGTCTCCTCAATCGCTAATTGATGATGTAAAAACTCTTATTAATAGAATGCAAGAAAACTACATTGACTGGAAGTTTGAGAGCGAATAAGACAATTTTTTGTCTGTTATAAAAGAATACTGTGAATTTCACCAACTAAAGGAGAAGATGAAATGAGTAGAGTTATATATAGAACTCGTCCATTTATCCCCTACGCTAAGTATAGCAAATATTGGAACGAATACATTCAAGAGGGTGATGAGATTATTAAGTACGTTTATAATAAAGTTAAATTGCCTGACAGAGAATTAAGAAATGAAATATACTCACATGAGAAGCAAAGATGGACTATAGGTGATGTTAATCTTCCTGATTGGTTATATAGATATGTAGTTGACGATGATTTATCTGATAATGGCAAAAAAATTGTCAAACAGTGGAGATTAGAGAAGTATAGTTCAGAGTTAAATAACTACAAAGAAAAAGGTTATTTCATTGATGAAGAAAAGAAAATTGTCATAACCGATCGGGAAATATTAATGTTCCGAGAAGACTCAGAAGTACCTTGTTGGGATAAAATCACTTCTTTAGTCAAAAATGCTTATAATCGTATTCGAATCACACCTAAATTTATGGGATTAGTCAAAGATGACTTTGAGAATCACAAAGTGGATTATGAAATACTTTGTGAAATGGCTGAACAAAATAGGAAGAAAAACGAAGAGAAAGAAAAAGAATTTATAGCCAAGCAGCAAGAATTACAAGAGAAAAAAGATTACGAAGTAGCTATTCAATTGTTTTTAAGACTACAAAAAAATTTAGTTGATATAAAGCCAAAGTTAAGTGAAGAAGGAAGAAAAGAAATCGATAATCTTCTTAATTTAATCAATAAATCAGAAATAAGTCGTACTAGATATGATATTTTACATCAAGAGGGAGTCGAAATAATTTTGAAAGAAAAAAGTAAGAGAGGATGATTTAATTGGATTATGTAGCTAGAATACACTTAAAAAGAGACGATAACATTAGAAAAGAGTTAATTGACTTCTGTTTATATAATTCTGAACAATATGTTGCTATTGGTTGGAGTTGGTTGAGCAAAGATATTAAATTAGATGATTTCCAAGAATTCTATAATCGTATTAAAAAAAAGAATGGTAAAGCACATCCAGCAATAAATGTTTTTAGAGATGCGAAGATAGATGATTTATTCTGGACCAGAGATTTAAGTGGGAATTACTGGATATGTAAAGTAAAATCTTCAGCTATAGTAGTTTGTGATACTCATTTGGATATTGGATCAGTTATCCCAGTTGATGCATTTAATGTGGGAATGCAAGTTCCTGGACAGATAAAATCATCGTTTAATAGGCCTCTTGGTGGTACTATTGAGAAGATACGGGATAAAAGCATAATAGAATATTCAAAATTGATATTTAATAAATTTTCGAAAAAGAATTATTTTGAGGTAACAACCTATAGTGGAGGTCTTCTTGATAATCTGCCTGAATTTGATTTAGAAGAACTCGTTATCTCATATCTTCAAATTAAGGAAAATTATTATGTACTTTCTAATTCAATTGCAAAGAAGTCTACAACCATAAAAATTGAATGTGAGATGATCTCAAGAGACATCAATAATCCAAGAAATGCAGTAGTTCAAGTAAAAGGGAAGAAGGCAAATGAACTTGATGCTTTAGAATTTAAACAATATGTAGATGATGGTTATTTAGTTTATTTGTATGCTCCAAAAATAATTAATTTAGATCAGATTGAAAATGTAATTCAAGTAGAGGGTAGTGATTTATTAGCTTTCTACGAGGAGAATAAGTTAATTATACCAAGGTCTATCACACAATGGGAAGACTTATTTATTGATTGATAAATGATTAAAATGTTAAAATTTCATAAAACTATAATGGTGTGAAGCTTTCGGTACATTCTATCTCATTTTTGATTTTTGGGAGTAAAATTCATACCATTTAATTGAAAGACATTCAAATTGGATGAAAAAATATTTTCTGAAAAGCGGGAAAACGTTGATTTTGGGCGCATTTTAAAATATATTCAAATGGGAGATTTTACAACCAGCTTTCGGTGGTAAAAGTACCAAAGTTGATTCTCCATAGGAGGATAATATCTCCTGCCAGTAAATTATCTGCTAATAATTCCATATTTCGTTTTGGGACAGGTTTGAGGTCTAGTAGCAATCCTCTATATCACGATTTGGAGAGATGTAAGGTTTGACTTGATGGTCTTTGTAAATCTTCTCTAGTCTAGTATTCATAAAGTTTCTCCTTCTATTTTTCCCTATTAGTCTAAAAAATTTAAAAATTTTAAAGTCTGTCAAGTTTTTTTCTTGACACCTCTTAGAAATCTGCTATAATAGAACATGTGCTAAATAGCTCAGCTATTTCACCGAACTAAAAAATAAAAGAAAAGAGATATTAAAAATGGCAGTTAAAATCCGTTTGACTCGTATGGGTTCTAAGAAAAAACCTTTCTACCGTATTAACGTAGCAGATTCACGTTCACCACGTGACGGACGTTTCATCGAAACAGTTGGAACTTACAACCCACTTGTTGCTGAAAACCAAGTAACTTTGAAAGAAGACCGCGTTCTTGCATGGTTGGCTGATGGAGCTCAACCTTCAGATACAGTACGCAACATCCTTTCAAAAGAAGGCGTATTGAAGAAATTCCACGATTCTAAATTCTCTAAATAATTCTAAAGTAGGTTGACAGATGGATACGATTGAAAATCTCATTATTGCAATTGTGAAACCTTTGATTTCACAACCAGATGCCTTAACTATCAAGATTGAAGATACACCAGAATTTTTGGAGTATCATTTGGATCTTGACCAAAGCGATGTGGGTCGTGTGATTGGTCGTAAGGGTCGCACTATCTCTGCGATAAGAACGATTGTCTACTCTGTCCCAACTGAAGACAAAAAAGTAAGAATCGTTATTGACGAAAAATAAGAAAAGCGGGACGGATTGTCTCGCTTTTTTTGCAAGGAGCAGGATATGAAGGATTTAACGTTTAGACAATTACAAGACTAGTTATACTCAATGAAAATCAAAGAGCAAACTAGGAAGCTAGCCGCAGGCTGTACTTGAGTACGGTAAGGCGACGCTGACGTAGTTTGAATTTGATTTTCGAAGAGTATTACTCGAACATTACCAGCAGTCTCGAACTGAGGAAGGTCTTTTTATCAAGCTAGTGGAGGAAGTCGGAGAAGTGGCCGAGGTTTTGAATGGACGCTCTGGTCGAAAAGAAGGGGTTCAGGATTCTAACGAGGAACTTGCCAAAGAACTGGTTGATATCATTCACTACACAGTCGCAATTGCAGCTATTAATCATATTGACCTTACCAAGACTATCTTTGAGAAAGACAAAAAGGCAGCTATCAAATATCAGCATGAACGAGATTTGGAAGGATATTTAGAAGCCGAGGGTCAGAACTAGCTTTTTTCTCCAACTTGTGAAAATCCCTGGAACGTGATAAAATAAAGGAAGAAACATACACAGGAGATCAAATGAACTATTTTAACGTTGGAAAAATCGTCAATACGCAAGGTTTGCAAGGTGAGATGAGAGTCTTATCTGTGACGGATTTTTCGGAAGAACGCTTTAAAAAAGGTGCAGAGCTGGCCTTGTTTGATGAGAAGGATCAATTTGTTAAAACAGTGACTATCGCAAGTCACCGTAAGCATAAAAACTTTGATATCATCAAATTTAAGGATATGTATCACATCAATGATATCGAAAAATACAAGGGCTACAGTTTGAAGGTTGCGGAAGAAAACCTTAATGACCTAGATGAGGGTGAATTTTACTATCACGAGATTATTGGACTAGAGGTCTACGAGGCTGACAACTTGATTGGAACCATTAAGGAAATTCTTCAACCAGGGGCCAATGATGTTTGGGTAGTTAAGCGTAAGGGAAAACGTGATCTGCTTTTACCATATATCCCACCGGTCGTGCTCAATGTTGATATTCCTAATAAGCGCGTGGATGTAGAACTCTTAGAAGGGTTAGACGATGAAGATTGATATTTTAACCCTCTTTCCAGAGATGTTCTCACCGCTAGAACATTCTATCGTTGGAAAGGCCCGTGAAAAGGGGCTTTTAGATATCCAGTATCATAATTTTCGTGAATATGCTGAAAAGGCCCGTCATGTCGATGACGAACCCTACGGTGGTGGTCAAGGGATGTTGCTACGCGCGCAACCAATCTTTGATGCCTTTGATGCTATTCAAAAGAAAAATCCGCGCGTGATCCTTTTGGATCCTGCTGGTAAGCAGTTTGACCAGGCTTATGCTGAAGATTTAGCACAAGAAGAGGAACTCATCTTTATCTGTGGTCACTACGAGGGCTATGATGAACGCATTAAGACCTTGGTAACAGATGAGATTTCCCTAGGTGATTATGTCTTGACTGGTGGTGAACTGGCAGCTATGACCATGATTGATGCGACGGTTCGCTTGATACCAGAAGTAATTGGGAAGGAAACCAGTCACCAAGATGATAGCTTTTCATCGGGGCTCCTTGAATATCCTCAGTACACTCGTCCCTATGATTATCGAGGTATGGTGGTTCCAGAAGTACTTATGAGTGGGCATCATGAGAAGATTCGCCAATGGCGTCTCTATGAGAGTCTCAAAAAAACTTATGATCGTAGACCAGATTTGTTGGAACATTATGAATTAACAGCAGAAGAAGCTAAAATGTTAGCGGACATTAAAGAAAATACAAATTAAAAGGAGAAGCCTATGCAAGTCATTAAACGTGATGGACAAGTTGCCGACTTTGATCCAGATAAAATCTATCAAGCCATTCTCAAAGCTGCTCAAACGGTTTATGTTTTGACAGATGATTTACGTCAAAATCTAGCTCAGGTAACTAAGAAAGTTGTCTTGGATCTAGAAGAGGCAAAAGTGGAGCGTGCGACTATCAGCATGATTCAATCAATGGTTGAACACCGCTTGCTTGGTGCAGGTTACATCACCATCGCTGAACACTATATCTCTTACCGTTTGCAACGGGATTTAGAGAGAAGTGGTTACGGAGAACACATTGCTGTTCACCTTCATTTTGAACAAATCCGTTAATAGAAAAGAGTGAGATGAAGAAAACTCATCTCACTCTTTCTTAAATCGATTTTTTTGGGCAGTTTGGACAGTTGAGGGAACAAAACTTATTTTTCGAATATCTGGGATTCGAATAATGCGGGTCACATTTTTTGCAAAATTTTTAACGATAATTTGCTGGCGGTCTGTATCAAATTTGATGATATCCCCTGTAAAACTTGTATCTGAAAAAATAATGTGGACAGCAGTTTTTTTCAGGAGCGCCTCTTTAATGGTACTTGTCAGGGAGTCAGCTTTGGAATGATCTGATTCTTCTCGTCCGTTGAGAAATCCTTGGAATTTTTGTTGAATATGTGTAAATAAATCTTTCATCGGAGCCTCCCTTCTTTTTACCATTATTATATACAATTTTAAAAAAATCTACAAGATTTTACGAATAATCAAGTGAAGACAATTAAAAGGAGAATACAATGGCAGAATTTACATTTGAAATCGAAGAACACCTACTTACGCTCTCAGAGAATGAAAAAGGTTGGACCAAGGAAATCAATCGTGTCAGCTTTAATGGAGCACCAGCAAAGTTTGACATTCGTTCTTGGAGTCCAGACCACACTAAGATGGGGAAAGGAATCACCCTCTCAAACGAGGAGTTTCAAGTGATGGTCGATGCCTTTAAGAATCAATAAGCAATCATGTAAGAATAATCCAAAAGAAGCTGGGAAAAACCCGGCCTCTTTTTATTTGCTTGAAAAATAGGATTGAGTACGGAGACGTTGAAGGAGTGGTCGACCGATAAAACTGATGGCAAGGATTTTTGCAAGATCAGGAATGATAAAGGGAATGACACCGACAGCTAGTGCTTTATCAAAAGGCATACCAGCAAGGAAGTGGAGGCTGAGAATACCACCAACAAAGACAAGGGAATCTCCCAAGAGATTTGCAAGAAAGATACGAATATAGCCACTTTTCTTATGGATAAGATAGGATGTAAGTCCAGCGTAGACAAGGTCAAACCAAAGATAGCCAGCGCTTGGACCTACCAAAACATGAAAACCAGCTCCCCCACTGGCAAAGACAGGAATACCGATAGCACCCAGCAAGAGATAGAGACCAACAGAAAGAACGGCTTCCCTAGGTCGAAAAACAGTAGCGATGAGTCCGATAGCAAAGTTTTGTAGAGTAAATGGTACTGGTCCAATTGGGATACTGATTTGGGCTAATACTGCAATCAGAGCAGCTCCAATAGCAGGAATTGCGTAAATATGTGCTTTTTTCATAATAGTTAACCTCTTTTTTAATTTATAGTAACTATTATACTGGAAGGGAGATGATTGTCAACCTATTTTAAAAATAAAGGTTACAAATCTGTAACGGCCGATTGAGACAAAAAAGTTGGCTAGTTTTTTTTCAGAACACAGATAGATCCTATCCGTAATAAAAAAAGTACCCTTATGGAGCTTGGTTACCATATAGTGAAAATTCTTAGAAATCCTGATGGCATGCTATTATAAGAGTTCTTTCATTTGATCTAGTAAAAGAAAAAGATTGAAGAAGATTGTCCAAAATAGACTTTTTCTTCAATCTGAGTGACCAAGATAGTCTCTTTTTGTATTAACGCATAGTCACAAATTCTTCTGAACCTGTAGGATGGATAGCGACCGTCGCATCAAAATCAGCTTTTGTAGCTCCCATCTTGATTGCTACAGCAAAACCTTGAATCATTTCATCAACGCCGTAGCCGATACCATGAAGACCAACAACCTTTTCGTTCTCACCAGCTGTAACTAGCTTGAAGCGAGCTTCTTGACGGTGACTAGTAACGGCAGAATACATAGATGCAAATTTTGAAGTATAGACTTTAACGTTTTCTTGGCCGTACTCTTTGATGGCTTCTTCCTCAGTCAGACCGACTGTTCCGATTGCTGGGTGTGAGAAGACTACGGTTGGAATAGTCGTGTAGTCCATTTTTGCATTGGTTTTACCGTTGAAAAGTCTTTCGGATAGGGTACGACCAGCCTTTATAGCAACAGGAGTTAGTTCTTTTTCACCTGTGACATCTCCAAGAGCGTAGATACCGTCAACGACTGTGTTTTGGTATTCGTCAACCTGGATAAAGCCACGTTCATTGAGGGTAACACCAGCTTTTTCGAGTTGAAGTCCTTCAACATTTGGACGGCGGCCAGTTGCCCAGATAACTTGACTGGCGGTATGGGTGCTCCCATCTTCAAAATGAATCCTAATGCCTTCTTCGGTTTTTTCAAGTTTAGCAGGAACCTTATGGGTGTGGAGGTTTAATCCAGTATTTTCCATTTCTTGAACCAAGCTCTCAACAATATAGCTATCAAATCCACGAAGTGGACGCTCACGACGGACGAATAAATCAGTCTGTACACCAAGGGTATGGAGCACGCCAGCTAATTCGACAGCAATATAACCTGCACCCAGAATGGCTATAGAATCTGGCAACTCTTCCCAGGCAAAGACATCATCAGAACTACCACCTAGTTCAGCACCAGGAATGGCAGGGATATGAGGATGGGCCCCAGTTGCAATCACGATGTGCTTAGCACGGATTAACTCACCATTGACACTGACTGTATGAGCGTCAACGAACTCGGCACGTCCTTCAATCAAATCAACTCCGTTACGCTTAAAGCTTCCACCATAAGAAGAACGAGCACGGTCAATATAGGCTTCACGATTCTTACGAAGCGTTGCGTAATCAAATTGATTCCCAGTGCTTGTGAAACCATAGTCAGGTCCATATTTGTGGATACTCTCTGCAATTTGCGCTCCATACCACATAATTTTTTTAGGGACACAGCCGAGGTTGATACAAGTTCCACCTAATTTCTTTTCCTCAATAACTGCGGCCTTAGCACCATGTTCACCAGCACGATTCATGGTAGCAATACCTCCGCTACCTCCACCGATAGCGATAATATCATATTCTCTCATAGAAAGCTCCTTTACTTGTTTTCTAGTCATATTCTATCTTTTTTTGGGAGTCAATGCAAAAATCTGCTACGCTTAAAAATTTTAAGAAAATGCTTGCAAAAATAAAAAAGAAAGTGTATTATATAACTAATACAACAACAAAAGATTTTAGCAAATGTTTTTTGGATAATGAGAAATCAATTGTCCATTTTTGGGACTTGTGCTATAATCTTAATATATATTTGTAAAGAAGGAGTTCTTATGAAAAGAAAGAAAACCGCCAAGAAATGGCCTTTATATACCGCTATCGGAGTTGCAACAGCCCTCGTAATTGGTGCAGGAGCTATTCTCTTATTTAGACAACCAAATCAAGCTGCAGCAAAAGATGAACCTGCTAAAATTGCTGTAGCTAAAGAGGGAACGGTTGCTTCATCGGTTCTTCTATCGGGTAGTGTAACTGCTCAAAAAGAACAATATGTTTATTTTGATGGTAGTAAGGGAGATTTGGATGAGGTTCTAGTTTCGGTTGGTGACAAGGTAAGCGAAGGCCAGGCCTTAGTCAAGTATAGTAGTGCAGATGCTCAAGCAGCCTATGATGCTGCTAGTCGTGCAGTTGCTAAAGCTGACCGTCATATCAATGAATTGAATGAGGCTCGAAATACTGCTGCTTCAACACCTGTGCTTCCTCAAGCAGGGATTGAAGGCGCTACGGACCAAACCCAAGCACAATCTTCTACATCAGCTACAGCTTCTATCGATTCACAAATCAGTGATGCGCGTGATGTTCGTGCAGATGCAGCGGCACAACTTGAAAAAGCCCAGGCACAGTTGGATGCCACTACAGTTTTGAGTACTGTAGAAGGTACAGTTGTCGAAGTCAATCGCAATGTTTCAAAATCTCCAACAGGAAATAGCCAAGTATTGGTACATATCGTTAGTAACGACAACTTGCAGGTCAAGGGAGAGCTTTCTGAATACAATCTTGCAAATCTATCTGTAGGCCAAGAAGTTACCTTTACTTCAAAGGTTTACCCAGATAAGACCTGGACTGGTAAGATTAGCTATATTTCAAATTATCCAAAGAACAGTAGCGAAGCAAGTAGTAGCTTAGCTGGTTCAAACTCAGGATCTAAGTACCCATATACGGTCGATGTAACTAGTGAAATTGGCGATTTGAAGCAAGGATTTACTGTTAGTGTTGAAGTCAAGAATAAGAGCAAGGCCTTGATCGTTCCAATTTCGAGTGTAGTTATGGAAGAAGACAAAAACTATGTTTGGATTCTTGATGAAAATCAAAAGGCCAAAAAAGTTGAAGTTGGATTGGGCAATGCGGACGCAGAAAACCAAGAAATCACATCTGGTTTGACAGATGGAGCAAAAGTCATCAGTAATCCGACAGCTTCCTTAGAAGAAGGGAAAGAGGTGAAGACTGATGAAGCAACTAATTAGCCTCAAAAATATCTGCCGTAGCTATCGAAATGGTGACCAAGAACTTCAAGTCCTTAAAAACATTAACCTAGAAGTTCAAGAGGGAGAATTTGTAGCTATCATGGGACCATCCGGTTCAGGTAAGTCAACCCTCATGAACACCATTGGGATGTTGGATACTCCTACAAGTGGTCAGTATTTTCTAGATGGCAAAGAAGTAGCTGGTCTGGGTGAAAAACAATTAGCCAAGGTTCGAAATCAAGAAATCGGATTTGTCTTTCAACAATTCTTTCTCTTGTCCAAGCTCAATGCTCTTCAAAACGTAGAATTGCCCTTGATTTATGCTGGAGTTTCAGCTTCAAAACGTCGCAAATTAGCAGAAGAATATCTGGAAAAGGTTGAGTTGACTGAGCGTAGCCATCATTTACCTTCGGAGCTGTCAGGTGGTCAGAAGCAAAGGGTTGCCATTGCGCGTGCATTGGTCAACAATCCTTCAATCATCTTGGCAGATGAGCCTACAGGAGCTCTGGATACCAAAACGGGTAATCAGATCATGCAACTCTTAGTTGAATTAAACAAAGAAGGAAAAACCATCATTATGGTAACGCATGAGCCTGAAATTGCTGCCTATGCGAAGCGTCAGATCGTCATCCGCGATGGTGTCATTTCATCTGATAGTGGTATCGAAGAAAAGGAGGAAAACTAAGATGCAGAATCTGAAATTTGCCTTTTCATCTATCATGGCCCACAAGATGCGTTCTTTCTTAACCATGATTGGTATTATCATCGGTGTTTCCTCCGTTGTCGTGATCATGGCCTTAGGGGACTCCATGTCTCGTCAGGTCAATAAAAACATGACCAAGTCTCAAAAAGACATCCATGTCTTCTTCTCACCTACTAAGAGTAAGGACGGTTCCTTCACCCAAAGACAATCTGCACTGACCTTGTCTGGCGGTCAAGAAGAAGTTTTTGTTGAACCACCAAAACCTCAAGAAGCTTGGGTTAAGGAAGCTGCAAAGCTTAAGGGAGTAGATAGTTATTACGTAACCAACTCAGCCAATGTGACCTTGACTTATAAGGATAAAAAGGTCGAACACGCTAACATGACGGGTGGGAATGTCACCTATATGGATGCGGTCGAAAATGAAATCATTGCAGGTCGTGGACTTAAAGCACAAGATTATAAAGATTTTGCAAGTGTGATCATTTTAGATGAAGAGCTTGCCAATAGCCTTTTTGGTTCAGCAAAAGAAGCTCTCAACCAAATTGTTGAAGTAAATGAAATCAGTTACCGTGTTATTGGTGTTTATGCAAGTAAAGAAGCTAAGGCTGCGAAAACATTTGGTGTTGGAGGACTTCCAATTACGACCAATATTTCCTTGGCAGCTAATTTTAACACAGACGAGATTTCAAATATTGTCTTCCGTGTCAATGATACTAGCTTAACCCAGACTTTAGGACCAGAGTTAGCAAGAAGAATGACAGAGATTGCAGGTCTTCAACAAGGGGAATATCAAGTTGCAGATGCGTCTGCCGCCTTCCAAGAAGTTCAACAACTCTTTGGCTTCATAACAACGATTATTAGTGCTATTGCGGGTATTTCCCTCTTTGTCGGTGGTACTGGTGTTATGAACATTATGCTTGTTTCAGTGACAGAGCGTACCCGTGAGATTGGTTTACGGAAAGCACTAGGAGCAACACGGGCTAATATTCTGGTTCAATTTTTGATTGAATCCATGATTTTAACCTTATTAGGTGGTTTTATTGGTCTACTGCTTGCTGCAGGAGTGACCATGCTTGCAGGAGTTCTTCTTCAAAACATGATTGCAGGAATCGAAGTTGGAGTATCCATCCCAATCGCTCTCTTTAGTTTAGCGGTCTCAGCAGGTATCGGTATGATATTTGGTGTTCTACCAGCCAATAAAGCCTCTAAGCTGGATCCTATCGAAGCTCTTCGCTATGAATAAGATAATCAACAGGAAAAACGGCTCTTTGTCAACTGTAGTGGGTTGATG
>NZ_KV807715.1:3576-20985 GCF_001812125.1 Streptococcus sp. HMSC071D03 | reverse complement strand
TCCTTTAGTTCCTTGGTTAAGCTTGATTTCTTGATCGAGCGCTTGCGATTGCTTTCACTCGCTTTTGGATACAAGGGATAACAGATTCTACATTAATGCTTTCTCCGTCAATGAATAATTTTAAAAGTGCTTGCCCCGTTTTAGAAAAAATATCAGAAAGATAACTGGTTAGCTTGATATTGGCCCGTTGTAAGAGATTGTGAATTTCATTTTTAACTTGAGTTTGACGTTGTTTATAAGAACGCATGCGACGTGTCAGTAAACGAAGCTGTACCACTTCAGGTGCAGGAATATAGGAAGGTTCAATTAGTCCGCAACGGCCGAGTTGAGCGATCCATTCAGCGTCCTTCATGTCTGTTTTTCGACCAGGCACATTCTTGATATGTTGAGGATTGGCAAGTACTAAGACGAGATTAGAATCTGAAAAGGATATTAAAGAGAGGGAGCCAATATTGCCCAGTGCTTTCAAAAAAGACATGTGTGACATGATTTTCTACCATCCAAGCTAAGGCATTTTGAAGAGCTAGAGTAGTTGTCCCAAATTTCTTCTGAATTTTCTTTGGTTTATTGGTATCTAGTGGACCATCTAGAATACAACAAACGATAGACTTTTGGTGGACATCAATACCACAACACATTTCAATCATGACTTCCATTATAAAAACCTCCTGTTAACTATTTGAACAATAGAACAAGAGGCTAATTGTAAGATATTTTCATGCTCAAGGCATATTCGAGTTATCTTATGACTCTTGTTCATCCAGTTTTTTATACAGGCTAGGAGAAGCCCTATTAAACACCACGGATTTGTATTGTTCAGCTTAATTATAGAATAAACTTCTTTTTCTGCCTGCTTAGAGTTTTTTTATATTCCTAGACCTAAAAATAAAAATGGAACTATTACTAAAAATGATTGAAAATTTCAGAAAATTTGGTAAAATTATATAAAAAGAGTTATCTACGAATATTATATTACCGAAATCTAAAAACGTTCAGTTTTTAATCGAGTTATTTTATATATAAATAATGAGAGTTATTTTTGTAATAGTAGCTAATAGAAAATTCCATCGCTTATTATCATTTATGAAAATTTTAGAAATGTTAAGATAACTATATGAAGATTTTCGAAAAAAATTTTAGGAGAATTCGGAAATTAGTTGAAAGTTTTCTTAAAAGGTAGTATAATAGAAATATAGAAAACGCTTACAATAAAAGGGGGATTCAATGGATAAATTTGAGGCTTTAAGAACTTTTACTAGTGGCGAAAATTTTCATCTTCAGCACTATTTGGGAGCGCATCGTGAAGAAAGAGACGGTGAGTATGGCTATACATTCCGTATCTGGGCGCCAAATGCGCAGGCTGTCCATCTAGTTGGTGATTTTACTAACTGGGCTGAAAATCAAATCCCCATGGTTCGTAATGAATCTGGAGTTTGGGAAGTTTTTACAACTTTAGCTCAAGAGGGGCATATTTATAAATATCATATTACTCGTGCTAATGGTCATCAGCTTATGAAGATTGATCCTTTGGCAGTACGCTATGAAGCTCGTCCGGGAACAGGAGCTGTTTTAACAGAAATACCTGAGAAAAAATGGAAGGACGGTCTCTGGTTAGCTCGTAGAAAACGTTGGAGATTTTTCGAAAGACCGGTCAATATCTACGAGGTGCATGCAGGATCTTGGAAGAGAAATCCTGATGGAACACCTTATAGTTTTGCTCAACTCAAAGAAGAGCTCATCCCCTATCTTGTTGAGATGAACTATACTCATATCGAGTTTATGCCTTTGATGGCTCACCCACTTGGTTTGAGTTGGGGTTATCAGCTCATGGGTTACTTTGCTTTAGAGCATGCCTATGGTCGTCCTGAAGAGTTCCAAGATTTTGTTGAGGAATGTCATATCAACAATATCGGTGTAATTGTGGATTGGGTGCCAGGTCACTTTACAATCAATGATGATGCTTTGGCATACTACGACGGCACACCGACTTTCGAATACCAGGATCATAATAAGGCTAACAACTACGGTTGGGGAGCACTCAACTTTGACCTTGGTAAAAATGAAGTCCAATCTTTCTTGATTTCTAGTATTAAGTTCTGGATTGATTTCTATCACCTAGATGGTATTCGTGTAGATGCCGTAAGTAATATTCTCTATCTAGATTATGACAATGCTCCATGGACACCAAATAAAGACGGTGGCAATCTCAACTATGAAGGCTATTATTTCCTACAACGTTTGAATGATGTTATTAAGCTAGCGCATCCGGATGTTATGATGATTGCAGAGGAGTCTTCTTCAGGTACCAAGATTACTGGTATGAAGGAAATGGGTGGACTTGGATTTGACTACAAGTGGAACATGGGTTGGATGAATGATATCCTACGTTTCTACGAAGAAGATCCAATTTACCGTAAGTATGACTTTAATCTTGTGACCTTCAGCTTTATGTATGTATTCAAAGAAAATTATCTTCTACCATTCTCACATGATGAGGTTGTCCATGGTAAGAAGAGTATGATGCATAAGATGTGGGGTGATCGTTACAATCAATTTGCAGGCCTGAGAAATCTCTACACCTATCAAATTTGTCACCCTGGTAAGAAATTACTCTTCATGGGTAGTGAGTTTGGTCAATTCCTAGAGTGGAAATCCGAAGAGCAATTGGAGTGGTCTAATCTAGATGATCCAATGAATGCTAAGATGAAATATTTCACTTCACAGCTTAATCAATTCTACAAAGACCATCGTTGTCTTTGGGAAGTGGATACAAGCTATGATGGGATTGAAATCATTGATGCAGATAATAGAGACCAAAGCGTCCTATCCTTTATCCGAAAAGGTAAGAAAGGCGAGATGCTAGTCTGTGTCTTCAATATGGCACCAGTTGAACGTCCTGATTTTACAATTGGTCTTCCAGTTGCAGGCATTTATGAAGAAATTTGGAATACAGAGTTAGAACAATGGGGTGGTGTGTGGAAAGAACATAACCAAACAGTTCAAACTCAAGAAGGATTATGGAAGGATTATGAGCAGACTTTGACATTTACCTTGCCAGCTATGGGAGCAAGTATTTGGAAAATCAAACGTCGCTTGAAACCTGCTAAAACTGTCACAAATAAGACTCAAAAAGGAGTAGAAAATGAAGAATGAAATGCTAGCTTTAATCCTTGCTGGTGGGCAAGGAACTCGTCTCGGTAAACTCACTCAAAGCATTGCTAAACCTGCCGTGCAATTTGGTGGGCGCTACCGTATCATTGACTTCGCTCTTTCAAACTGTGCCAACTCTGGTATCCATAATGTTGGGGTTATCACACAGTATCAACCACTAGCACTCAACAGCCACATTGGTAATGGTTCTAGTTGGGGTCTAGACGGTATTGACACAGGTGTTTCTATCCTTCAACCCTACTCTGCAAGTGAAGGAAACCGTTGGTTTGAAGGTACAAGTCATGCCATTTACCAAAATATCGACTATATCGACAGCATCAATCCTGAGTATGTTTTGATTCTTTCGGGTGACCATATCTACAAGATGGACTACGATGATATGCTCCAATCACACAAGGACAATAATGCCAGCTTGACAGTTGCTGTCTTAGATGTGCCACTTAAAGAAGCTAGCCGTTTTGGTATTATGAATACAGATGCTAATAATCGTATTGTCGAATTTGATGAAAAACCTGCCCAACCAAAATCAACTAAGGCGTCAATGGGTATTTATATCTTTGATTGGAAACGACTTCGCAATATGCTAGTTGCAGCTGAAAAGGCTAATATTGATATGTCAGATTTTGGTAAAAACGTTATTCCGAACTATCTTGAAACTGGTGAAAGTGTCTATGCTTATGAGTTCAATGGATACTGGAAGGACGTTGGTACTATCGAATCACTCTGGGAAGCAAATATGGAATACATCTCTCCAGAGAATGCTCTAGATAGCCGTAACCGTCAATGGAAAATTTATTCTCGTAACCTTATCGCTCCACCAAACTTCCTTGGAGAATTCGCTCAAGTAGAAGACTCTCTTGTAGTGGACGGCTGTTACGTAAATGGTACAGTGAAACACTCTATTCTTTCTACAACTGCTCAAGTTCGTAAGGGAGCAGAAGTTGTTGATTCTGTTATCATGAGTGGAGCAGTTATCGGTAGAGGTGCTAAAATTACACGTGCAATCATCGGTGAAGGTGCAATTATTGCCGATGGTGTTGAAATTGATGGTACAGAAGAAGTACAAGTAGTCGGATATAACGAAGTAGTGGGGGTAGCAACAGATGAAGATTGATAAATATTCAGCGATTTTAGGAAATACCGTTGGTTTCCATGATATGTCAACCTTGACAAGTAACCGTCCAGTGGCAAGTTTGCCATTTGGAGGAAAGTATCGTTTGATTGACTTCCCACTTTCAAGTTTAGCAAATGCTGGGGTTCGTAGTATCTTTGGAATCTTCCAACAAGATAACATCAGCTCTGTATTTGACCATATTCGTTCAGGACGTGAATGGGGCTTGAATACGTTGCTTAGCCACTACTATCTTGGAATCTACAATACTCGTGTAGAAAGTAGCACTGTTGGTAAAGAGTACTATCAACAACTTTTGACTTACCTAAAACGTTCAGGTTCAGACCAAACCGTTTCCTTGAACTGTGATGTTTTAGTGAATATCGATCTCAATCAAGTTTTCCATTTGCATAATACAACAAAATCACCGATTACAGTAGTTTATAAGAAATTACCTAAGAAAGATATTTCAGAAGTAAATGCAATCCTTGATATTGATGAAACTGACCACGTGCTTTCTCACAAACTCTTTGATAAAAAATCAGACCAAGAATACTACAACATGTCGACAGATATCTTTGTAGTAGACACTCAATGGTTGATTAAACGTTTAGAAGAAGAAGCTCAAAAAGAATATCCAGAAAAATTACGCTATGTTCTTCGTGATTTGGCAGCAAAAGAAGGTGCTTTTGCATATGAATATACAGGTTACCTAGCAAATATTCATTCAGTAGAAACATACTATCAAGCGAATCTAGATATGCTTGATCAGCATAAGTTCTACTCTTTGTTCTCACCAAATCAAAAAATTCATACTAAAGTTAAAAACGAAGAACCTACCTACTATGCATCAGGTTCAAAAGTGAACACATCTCAATTTGCTTCTGGTAGTATCATTGAAGGTGAAGTGGATAAATCTATTATTTCGCGTAATGTTCGAATCAATAAAGATAGCTTGGTTAAAGAGTCTCTTATTTTCCCTCGCGTTATCGTTGGTAAAGGTGCACAAGTCGAGTATGCAATCGTTGATAAGGGTGCTGAAATAGCTGAGGGAGTTGTCATTCGAGGTACAGCAGAAAACCCTGTTGTCATCAAAAAAGGCGAAAAAGTAACAGAGGATGTCCTTTCATGAAAATTTTATTTGTAGCAGCAGAGGGTGCTCCCTTTTCAAAAACAGGTGGATTGGGAGACGTTATCGGAGCACTTCCAAAATCATTAGTAAAAGCTGGGCATGAAGTTGCTGTTATCTTACCCTATTATGACATGGTTGAAGCTAAGTTTGGTAATCAGATTGAAGATGTCCTTCAATTCGAAGTCTATGTTGGTTGGCGCAGACAATTTTGTGGAATTAAGAAAACAGTTTTAAATGGTGTTACCTTCTACTTTATCGACAATCAATATTATTTCTTCCGTGGGCATGTTTATGGAGATTTCGATGATGGTGAACGCTTTGCCTTCTTCCAACTTGCTGCCCTTGAAGCTATGGAGCGTATCGGATTTATCCCTGATGTCCTCCACGCTCATGACTACCATACAGCAATGATTCCGTTCTTGTTAAAAGAAAAATACAGATGGATTCAAGCTTACCAAGGAATCAAGACTGTTTTGACCATTCATAACTTGGAATTTCAAGGTCAATTCTCTGAAAGCATGCTTTGGGACTTGTTCAGGGTTGGATTTGAGCGCTACGCTGATGGAACAGTTCGTTGGAATGATTGTCTTAACTGGATGAAGGCTGGTATTCTCTATGCAGACCGTGTATCAACCGTGTCACCGAGCTATGCTTATGAGATTATGACTACAGAGTTTGGTTGCGGTATTGATCAGATTCTTCGTATGGAATCTGGTAAGGTTTCAGGTATTGTTAATGGTATTGATACAGATTTGTACAACCCAGAGACGGATGCTTTACTTGAGTATCATTTTAATAAAACTGATTTGTCAGGTAAGGCTCAAAATAAAGCGAAACTTCAAGAAAGAGTTGGTCTTCCAGTACGTCCTGATGTGCCAATGATTGGTATCGTGTCACGTTTGACTCGTCAGAAGGGCTTTGATGTGGTGGTTGAAAGCCTGCATCGTATGCTTCAAGAGGATATTCAAATTGTTCTCTTGGGAACTGGAGATCCAGGATTTGAACAAGCCTTCTCTTGGTTTAGTCAAGTATTCCCAGAAAAACTTTCTGCCAATATTACTTTCGATGTGAAATTAGCTCAAGAGATTTATGCAGCATGTGATATTTTCCTCATGCCAAGTCGCTTTGAACCGTGTGGACTTTCACAAATGATGGCCATGAGATATGGTACGCTTCCTTTAGTAAACGAGGTGGGTGGACTTAGAGATACTGTTCAAGCCTTTAATCCAATTGAAGGAACAGGTACAGGCTTTAGCTTTAACAACCTAACTCCATACTGGCTCAACTGGGCATTGCAAACAGCTTTGGATGTTTATCACAACCATCCTGATGTTTGGAAAAATATGCAAGTTCAAGCTATGGAATGTGATTTCTCTTGGGATACAGCCTGCAAGTCCTATCTTGATTTGTACCATAGCTTAGCAAACTAAATAGTTAAAAGGCGGTGGGACAGAAATCGATAGATAAAGTCTCGATTTCGTAGTCCCAGCCCCGCGAGGATGATTAGGAGCTTTTTGGAGTCTAAAAGACGAACAAAAAGTTCAATCAGCTACCGCGTCAAAGTTTGATTGCTAATAAAAAGTGAGGTTGGGATCTTTTGTCCCAACCTCTTTTTTGAAATGAAAAAAGTAAGGAAGTTATATGAGTAAAACTAGAGGACTCTGTGTACTGGATGTAGATGGGACTCTGATAGAAGAGGAAGTTATTGATTTGTTGGGGAAAGAAGCAGAATGTGAAGAAGAAGTAGCTCTACTGACTGCCCAAGCTATGAGAGGAGAACTTGATTTTGAAGAAAGCCTGAGAAAACGTGTTTCCCTTCTAAAAGGACTTTCTATAGATACTTTTGATAAGATTTATCATGAACTACACCTTAGTAAAAATGCTGCGCAATTTATTAACACTCTGCAAAAAAATCAGATAGAAGTGGGTTTAATTTCGGGGGGATTTACACCTGTGGTTGAAAGAATAGCAAAAGATTTAGGGATTTCATTATTTTCTGCTAATCAACTGGAAATCAGAGATGGTCATTTAACTGGAAATCTTATTGGTCCCCTTATAAGCAGAGAAGTTAAAGAAGAAACCCTAGTAAGATGGGCTGATGAATTAGAGGTACCTATCGAGAGGACCATTGCTATTGGAGATGGAGCTAATGATTTAGCAATGTTAAAGAGAGCTGGAATCGGCATTGGCTTCTGTGCCAAAGCAATCGTGAAAGAGGAAATTCCCCTTCAAATTGAAGAAAGAGATTTCTCAAGAGTATTGAAGCTGATAGATTTATTTTGATTAGAAAGGAGAGTGTATGAAAATTGTTATCGCACCTGACTCTTTTAAGGAGAGTCTCCCTGCAAGTGAAGTAGCTAAAGCTATCAAACGAGGCCTTCAAAAGGCTCTACCTGAATCGGAATGTTTGCTCTTACCTGTTGGCGATGGAGGGGAAGGAACAGTGGATGCCATTAAAAATTCACTTGGTCTTGTAGAAAAAACTGCTTTAGTGACAGGTCCCTTTGGAGATGAGGTTCAAATGACTTATGTTCAAAAAGGAGAACTTGCTCTGTTCGAGGTGGCCGATTTAGTTGGGCTTGCTAAAATTCCCATTGAAAAACGCAATCCCCTGAAGATTCAAACAAAGGGGATTGGTCAACTGATTCTGCATTTAATAGAGCAAGGAATGAAAGAAATCTATATCGGAGTCGGTGGTACATCCAGTAACGATGGTGGAATTGGTATTGCTTCAGGACTTGGTTACCAGTTCTATGACAAAAATGGGGATGAACTTCTAGCTACTGGTCAATCCTTGTTTGAAATTACTGATATCTCAAAGGAGAAAGCTATGTCTATTCCTTCTGATGTGCGAATTAAAATTTTAGCAGATGTGACAAATTCACTCTGTGGACCACACGGTGCCACTTACACATTTGGGCAACAAAAAGGATTAGATCCAACTCAATTTCATGAAGTTGATTCTGCTATTGAAAACTTCTATCGTAAAGTTGCCCCTGAAATCTTAAAGCTGGAAGGAGCTGGAGCAGGTGGTGGTATTGCAGCTGGCTTATGTGCTTTTACTGGAGCAACAATTGTATCTGGTATTAACACTTGTTTAGATCTAATCGGTTTTGATCAGAAAGTTGCGGATGCGGATCTTGTCATCGTTGGTGAAGGTAGGTTAGACGCTCAAAGTCTAGCTGGCAAGGCTCCAATTGGGGTAGCAAAAAGAACACCAGATGGTGTTCCAGTTATTGCTATTTGTGGGAGTCTGTCAGAGGATTTACCACCCTTATCATTTGAAAATCTCGTTGCAGCCTTTTCTATCTTAGAAAAAAGTGAACCACTAGAAGACAGTCTGAAAAAGGCAACAGTCTATTTAGAAAACACAGCTGCAAACATTGGTCAGATCTTAGCTTTGAAGAAGAATTAACCAAACCATTTTTTCCAAAAAGAAGTAGGAGCTTTGGTCTCTTTCTCTTGCCACAAGTCTGGAAAGGCCTTTTTAAGGTCTTTTTCATTTATTTGAACAGGGGCATCACTATGAATAATCAAGCCAAAAGGGGATGAATTGTGATCTTCTGAAACGATGGTCGCTTGGCAGTCAGCATCTTTGGCTTGTTTTAAATAATAGACCTGTTTTTCAAATACTACTTGAGGAGAAATCTTGACAAACAGAGGTTCAGTTTCATTTTTTAGACTAGCTAAAATAGATACATAACCCTTATAAAAATTATCATCATTAGCTGTTTCTAGGTCTGCATAGCCAAGGACACGTTCCTCAAAAGTGCCGAGAAAACGTCTCTGTTCATCTGGATTTAGTTTAAGCCCACCATGAGCTTTTTCTAGAATTTGTTTTGATACATCAGTCATAAAAATAGTATATCATAAAATAAAGGAGAAAACAGACAAAAGAAAGCGATTACTTTATAAACTTAAGGAAAATTTGCACAAAGATAACGTTTTTCCTTGAAAAAGGTGTCTTTTTAAGGTATCATAGAGGTGTAAAAAATTTAACTCAATAAGGAGAGTAAAAAATGTCAATTATTACTGATGTTTACGCTCGCGAAGTCCTAGACTCACGCGGTAACCCAACACTTGAAGTAGAAGTTTACACTGAATCAGGTGCTTTCGGACGTGGTATGGTTCCATCAGGAGCTTCTACTGGTGAACACGAAGCAGTTGAACTTCGTGATGGTGACAAATCTCGTTACGGTGGTCTTGGTACACAAAAAGCTGTTGACAACGTAAACAACATCATCGCTGAAGCAATCATCGGCTACGATGTACGTGACCAACAAGCTATTGACCGTGCTATGATCGCACTTGACGGTACTCCTAACAAAGGTAAATTGGGTGCTAACGCAATCCTTGGTGTGTCTATCGCTGTAGCTCGTGCTGCTGCTGACTACCTTGAAATCCCACTTTACAGCTACCTTGGTGGATTTAACACTAAAGTTCTTCCAACTCCAATGATGAACATCATCAACGGTGGTTCTCACTCAGATGCTCCAATCGCTTTCCAAGAATTCATGATCGTACCTGCTGGTGCACCAACATTCAAAGAAGCTCTTCGTTGGGGTGCTGAAATCTTCCACGCTCTTAAGAAAATCCTTAAATCTCGTGGTCTTGAAACAGCTGTAGGTGACGAAGGTGGATTTGCTCCTCGTTTCGAAGGAACTGAAGACGGTGTTGAAACTATCCTTGCTGCTATCGAAGCTGCTGGTTATGTTCCAGGTAAAGACGTATTTATCGGATTTGACTGTGCATCATCAGAATTCTACGATAAAGAACGCAAAGTATACGACTACACTAAATTCGAAGGTGAAGGAGCTGCTGTTCGTACTTCTGCAGAACAAATCGACTACCTTGAAGAATTGGTAAACAAATACCCAATCATCACTATCGAAGATGGTATGGACGAAAATGACTGGGACGGTTGGAAAGCTCTTACTGAACGTCTTGGTGGTAAAGTTCAATTGGTTGGTGACGACTTCTTCGTAACAAACACTGCTTACCTTGAAAGAGGTATCGCTGAAGGCGCTGCTAACTCAATCCTTATCAAAGTTAACCAAATCGGTACTCTTACTGAGACATTCGACGCTATCGAAATGGCTAAAGAAGCTGGTTACACTGCTGTTGTATCACACCGTTCAGGTGAAACTGAAGATTCAACAATCGCTGACATCGCAGTTGCAACAAATGCAGGTCAAATCAAGACTGGTTCACTTTCACGTACAGACCGTATCGCTAAATACAACCAATTACTTCGTATCGAAGACCAACTTGGTGAAGTAGCTGAATACCGTGGATTGAAATCATTCTACAACCTTAAAAAATAATCTCTTTATGAGATGAGGGGCTATAAAGCCTTTGAAATAAGCACTTTGGGGCGCTTTCCCTTAGTGCTTTTTATAATTTAATACCCTTTTTGCTACCCCTACTAATTTTTGGTATAGTAAGAGGGTAGCCCGGAAATGGGTCACCCTTATTCTTTATAAATTGCTGATAGCTGTTTCATAATTTGAGACGGCTTTTCTTGCATTCTCTTGGTTAGTATGCCAGTAAGTATTTTCAGTGATCATTAAATTAGAGTGTCCCAGTCTGTACTGAACATCTTTAGGGCTAGCTTGAGCGTAGAGCATCATAGTAGTATGTGTATGGCGGAAACCATGAAATGATACGTTAGTTACTCTAGCAGCATCAAAATGCTTATTTAGGCGTTTGCGTAAGTTACAAGCATAAGCATATTTTTCTGTAAATACAGAGAATACAACCGTTTCAGATCGGCCTAATTTCCAAGACTGAATTTGTTGACGGTTTTTGTATTGTTTCAGTAAAAGTAATGTGGCTTTGTCTATTGGTATATCTCGATAACCAGCGCTTGATTTAGGTGAATTTATTTCCTGATAGCGGTTTAGTGTCTTATTGATGCTGATAACACCGCTTTCTAGGTCAATATCAGACCATTCAAGAGCTAGAGCCTCACTAATACGGCAACCAGTGGCCAATAAAGTCTTATACAGAACAACATCAAATAAGTTCTCATAATTTGATTGATCCAGAGCATCTAAATAATCAAGAAACTGTTTTAATTCTTTGTTGTCTAAGTATTTGACAGTAGCCTTTTCTTTCTGCTGTTTGCGTGGAACGATGACATCATTAGCTGGGTTATATTGTATTACCTGGATAGCTACGCCATATTTCAAAATACGCTTATTCATGTTATGGAGCAAAGAGTAGTTAGCAAATGCTCCTTTTTCGCCTTTATTTGCCTTGTCAGCCCATTTATTTACTTGCTGTTGAAGAATAGGCGTAGTGAGTTTAGAAAGCTTGTAATCGCCAAATACGGGCAATAAATGCACTCTAACAAATCCATCCATAGATTGTCGAGTATTTGGCTTAACTGTATTCTTGTAACTATCCCACCAAACTTTTACAAGCTCATTATATGTTGTAATTGTCGGCTTGTCTTTAACTGTATAGCCATTAGCAGCAAAAGTATTGATCGCATCACGCGCTTTTACTTTAACGCCCTTTTTAGTGGTTGCTGTAACAGTTGTACGGGCTTTTTTGCCCGTTAGTTGGTCAACGCCTAGATAAACACTAGCATAATAAACTCTTTGGCCATTCTTTTTGATTTTCTCTTTGATATTCATGTATTTGTACCTTTCTTTCCATCAGCAGGCAAGGCGCGTGATTTTGTTAGGTATTTATACACGAGTAACTGTTATTATTCGATAATTGGCTTTATTGCTTATTTTCAAAGTAGTTTTTGAATTGTTCAAATTCATGTTTCATTGTAATGTTTTGAATTTGAATATCTTTTAATTTTAGAAGTGCTTCTGATGAGGTTTCTAATTTGGTTATTTCACCAGCTAAAGCTATTAAGAATTCACTTATTTTTTCAAAAGAGAACTGTTTTTCTGGATTAAGTGCTTTTACAACATTATCCAACTGATTGTTTACCTCTATCACAGCAGATTTGTAGAGCTCCAAGTAATGTTCATACTGCTCATCAGTTCTTTGTATGACAGTCGGTAACGTTTCATATAGTGCGCTATTTATTTCTTTTTCATAGCCTAGAAGATATGGGACAGTTACACCGAAATAATCTGCTAGAAGTTGGGCTTTGTCAGCTTTGGGAACTCTTTCGCCGTTTTCCCAGCGTAAAATTGTTAATTTAGTAACACCAATAATTGATGCTAGCTCTTCTTGTGTGAGCTTTTTCTCTTTTCTTAAAGTTTTGATATTGGTACTATTTGTGACTTTTAATTCACCCATTATATGACCTCCGTTTCAATAAGATTATAACATAAAATCTAAAAATGTAGCCAAAAATATATTTTTTTATTAAAACACTTGACAAAGTAACCGTTTAGATATAAAATAACCTTGTAATTAAATATCCGTTCGGATACAAAAGGAGAGGAGGAAATACATGATTATCACTGAAAATCAAGCTAAAGCTGTGCGTCGTAAGCAAGCAGATAGCATGTTGACAGCTAAAGCGGCAGCACAGGCTATTGGTATTAACCCAATCACTTATAAAAAAGTGGTACAGGGTGGAACAGTTAAGAAAACGGTTTATACGAAAGTCATGGAATGGCTAGCAAAAGGCTATTAAGGTACAAAAAAGCCGTGTACAGGCGACCAAACCAACGTACACGGCTAAGGAAAAATAACAAAACTCAAGCAAAGGCAAGGCGCGTGGTTTTGTTAGGTATTTAGTAAGGGAGAGAAAAACAATCCTCCCCTTATCAAATATTACTATTCTAATTTTACCAAAAATAAAGGAAAAAATCAAAAATGGCATTGAGTACACAAAACATCAAGCAACAAGGCGACAAAATAGCTAAGTTACTCCCACATATTGAAATTATCCAACAGCTAAGTAAAGCTTTATTACTTGCTGATAATTCTGGAGTAGATAGCACAGTTTTACACCATCAAATGAAACAAGCATTTAGCGTTATTTTTGAAATGACAGATCAAGCATATCAAGAATTAGACCAGATCGCTTGTAAGTTGATAAATTGTAATGATAAAGAATTGGAGGTTATTACACAACATGAACGATAAGATTTTAAGTAGCTATGAATTGCTATGTACTGAGCTAGAAAGTGTAATTAGCACTTTAGAGATATCTATTACTGATATTGACCAAGACAAAACAACAGATCTTGTAACGGTAGCAATCAATGGGCTAAAGTATCTTGTTTTAGAACATACAGAATTATCAGATAGATTTTTCAAGGAGTTCAGCAATGAATGAATTAAATCTAACACCAACACAAAGTATTATCTTAATTATTATATGCTTGTTTATTCTAGTCCTATTATGGAATTATGAAAGCTATATAGAGCTTGATATTACTCCCAAAATTGATAGAGTGGAGGGAAACACCGCAGACCATGTAAAAGAGCGCTACGGGGCATATATTTCGTTCTCAAACAAGGGTTACAATTAGGAGGGTAGTATGGCGACATTTTCAGTTGAATTTGAACAGGGTTTATTAGATAGAGTTGATAGACTAGCACAACAAAAGCTGGAGCTAGAGAAGAAGTTACAAAAGAAAACAGGTTTAATCACTGCTAAGGAACTCAAAGATGAGCTAGATATTTCTGGAACAACATTAAAAAATTGGATAGATATTGGGCTTGTATCGTATCAATCCCCTTTTGAAAGCAGCAAGAAACTTTATTTTAAGGTTTCTGATGTGATTAACTTTCTTACTGTACGCTAGGAGGTCTATTTTGAAAGTGGTTGTTATTGATGGTGATGGATGGAGAGGTAGAGCCCATTACTCACCTAATTTAGATGTGGTATTTATCAGTGATAAAGTACCAGGAAACATGCGCGATGAATCGATCGAACGTGTAACAAAATTAAATCATAGAACAATTTGGAGGTAAAAGCGAATGGTAAAAGAACATTATACCGTAACTCATACGATGGCAGACGGGACAAAAAGAGATAGTATTGCTGGATATGTTATCCCTGACGATAACCCAGTATATGCACTTTTTAGAAAAGTAAATGAGCGTAGAATGGAGGAGATGCGAAAAAATGGCAACCAGTCTGCAACCATTGATATACCAAAAGGGTGCATAGGAGAGGATAGGAGAGGTAATCTTATAGAGCAGTTTGAGGAGGCAATGAAATGAATGAGCTAGATTTAACCAATACACAGGCGGTTATCTTTTCCGTGGTATTGATTGGCTTGCTGCTTTATCTAAACCACCGAGACCGTCAAAAAAGCGCCCAATTTGAGCGAGAAAGCAAACAGATGGAAACACCTAGCGAGGATTTAAGCCCTGATTATGGGCGATATATTCAGCTTACAGGGATCAATGTATGGGGAGGCATTGAATGAGTTTAACAGATAATCACAAGAGAGTATTAAAACTCATCAAGTTAGAGAATTATAAATGAGCAAGGGAGAGGACAATGGCAAAAACAAAAGTCTATTTCTGGCTAAAAATTGATAAGAAATTTTTTGATAATATTTTTATCAAGAGGCTAAAGACGGTACCTGGCGGGTACACCATGACAGTCATTTATATTAGGCTTATGCTAGAGAGCTTGGAAAGTGACTGTATTTTATACTATGAGGGCTACTTTGACAATCTCAAGGAAGAGCTAGCCCTAAAATTAGATGTATCGGAAGATGATATAGATATGACCATGGCATACTTTACTAAGTGTGGTCTAATACAAATTGATGAAGATAAAAACGCAGAACTACCACAGGCTAAAGCCTTGGTACAGCAGGAAACCAACCAAGCAGCATACATGCGAGAATATCGGAAACAGCAACGAGAACAAAAGGAAAATTTTACAATGTCATCTGACAATCTTACATTGTTAACTACATGTAAGACAGAGATAGAGATAGATATAGAGAAAGAGATAGAGCTACAGCTAGAGCTAGAGCAAAAAGAGGCTAACGCCTCAAAAAATGTTGGTGCTGGCGGTGGCAAAAATCTAATCTTTGAAAAACTCAAACAAGCTTTTGGTGAAATGTCGGTTAATGGGACAATGATAGCAGAGGTTGAGGATCTACTAGAGATTCATGGTCAAGCGTTGTTAATCTATGCCCTCGATGAAACTATCTTAAATGCTGGAAAGTCTATCAGATATACACGTTCAATTCTTGAAAGATGGCAGGGGCAAGGACTTAGAACAGTCGAGCAAGTCAAGAAAGATAAAGAGGCTTATGAAACTAAAAAGCATCTCCAACATCAAGCAGAACCTATTAGCCGTGAAGAATGGCTAAAAACACGAACAGAAGAAAACCCATTTTAGGAGGATGAGCAATGGAAAATAAATTTGAGCAATATAACAACAGAAAAATTAGTGATAAGGTATGTGAAGTTCACAAGGTCAATTATTGGCAAATATCAACGCCAATAAGAGGCAGTAAGGAACGAAGTATACATGAGTTTTGTCCTGAATGCACAAAGGGACTAATAGAAAGGCAAGAGCAAGAGGGAGTTAATAATAGCCTAAATGCTGAGACCTACCTAAAAACCTATAATGTGCTTATGCGAGACAGTACGATCCCTAGAGAACTTAAAGAGGCTAGCTTTGAGAATTTCATAGCTGAGACAGCCGAGGAAAAGCAACTATTAGCATTTGCTAGGGATCAGGTAGATAAATACCTGGACGGTATGACAGGGAATACCCTATTTACAGGTTCTACAGGCATAGGGAAAAGCCATTTAAGCGTTGCCATTGCTAAGGCTATAAACGAGGGCTACAAGGCCAAAGGAGAGCTTAAAAGCGTGTTATTTGTCAATCTAACAGAAATCCTTAGACGAGTTCGAGAGAGCTTTAACGCTCCTACTAGTCTAGAGGGGCACTACTCAAGAATGCTGAAAGAGGTTGATTACCTGGTACTTGATGATTTAGGTATAAAATCGGACAACGCTAGTAGTAAAGGTAAATCAGTTTGGGAAGAAGGGTTTATTTTTGATATTCTCAGTAATCGAGATAAAACCATTATTACTACAAATCTAAGTAGCTCAGAGATTGCTAGCTTGTATAGTGATCGAGTGGCCAGCCGTGTCAGAACTGGCCTAGAGGGTAACTTTTTCAAGTCATTCACGATCAAGGATAAGCGATACTCAATTAATCAGTTAAAAAACAAAGTAAAGCAGTTAAACTGAAGTAATTTTCTTACAAACCTAAACAAAACTAGATACTTTTCCTGGGGTGAGAAATCACCCTCTTAAAAAAATTACTATGCTTTCCTTGGCCAAACTAATCAAGCATGGTAATTTAATCAATGACGAAAAACAACTATTGGGTACACAAAAAGGGTAGTATTTTATAACACGAACCTTAAAAACCTAGTCAAATCAATAGACTAGAGATATTCAGATTATAATAAATTAAAATAAAGGAGAAATTCATGACTGAAAACAAGGATAATAAATTATTAGAAATGATGGAGAAAGGCTTTGTTTTATACTCAAAAAATGGTATAATAAAGTACATTGAAATTCCAGAACATGGCAGTATTAAGCTAAAAGCTCAAGATGGGCAGATAGTTTATAAAGAAGTGACCAACGGAGAACAATGTTAATAAATACTGACTGGAAAAACCAGAGGTATGATAATTGAGTTTAACACTCTTTTGTCATACCTCTTTTATTTTTTGTCATAAGGAGGATAACATGACACTTACAACAATTAAAAATGACATTCAAGCATTTGGGAAGAAAAAATTAGAATATATGCGTGGTTATATTGCAATGCAGGAAGATTTTCAAGACAAATTACATAAACAGTTAATCGGAAAAGTGTATGCAGAAGAAACGCTTTTGAAATATAAAAAAGATGCGGAAAATTATTCGCACAATACCGCTCAAATGCTTTATCAACAACTAGAAAAGGAGAAAAATATTGAATTAGCAAACATTAAATCAAAAGAAGAATCTATTACAGCGGATGATGTAGCTGACTTAACTTTGTTTTCTAGTATTAAATCAACAGCAGTAGAAATGA
>NZ_KV807715.1:0-3476 GCF_001812125.1 Streptococcus sp. HMSC071D03 | reverse complement strand
CTAGAAAAGTATAAGAATAAACCTTTAGCAATTAGAAAGCTAGAGGATATTATCAGAAACGATACTACTCTTGCCTATATTGAAATCGATATAGATCAATTCAAACAACAAAATCTTCTTGAAAAATTAATCATTTTCTTTACTAGGAAAATTAATTACTTCCATGATGGTTTATATATCAACGGTGATAAGATTGATTTAATGCAACATGAGATGATTGTTGAAAGCAATATTGAGTCGCTGGATGAAGAATTGCGTAAATATCTAGCATAAGAAATAAAGGGGGAACCCTTTATTTTGATAACAAGGAGGTAATAGATGGCAGGAAATGAAAATGATGGCCTTACATCCAAGCAAATAAAATTCATAGATGCCATGCTTACTGAGCCAACGATAGATAAAGCGTGCCAAAAAGCAGGGGTGTCAAGGGCAACAGGGCATAAGTATCTAAAAGTTGCAGCTGTTAAAAAGACATTGAGACTAAAACAAGATGAGATGATGGATAAAACTACACAGATGCTATATCTAGCCTCATCCAATGCTGTTTCTGTACTCAATGATATTATGATGGATGCCAAGATTAACCCTTTTATAAGAACTCAAGCAGCAAAAGCTATACTTGAACAATCATATAAAACTCATGAAATTTTTGGAGTAGTAAGACAAATTGAAGAATTGAGGTTAGAAATTGAGGAAGTATCTAAAGGAGATCAAAGAGTTACAAGAACTCAAGGAATTATTAAGTAGTAGAAATACGCCTGAAGTTATCATCATCGAGGGTAACGATGATTTGGGAGAATTTTTCCAAGTTGATGGTGAGTTGTTTAGTGATATTGAACTTTTAGAAAACCTTAAAAAGTGGCGTGAATGGGAAGTGCAGGTTATCGTTGATGATTGGTGTAACCGTAGTCTAAATGAAGATGAAACAGGAATTTTATATTTTCCAACGCATGAGGATAAAATGGACTATATCCGATTTAACAAAGGTTTAGAACCTTTATATCACGCGCTAGATGAACCTTATACAACAATCTCAAAAAGTGAGTGGTTAAAGCTATTAGATTGATAATTTAGGAGGTAATCATGCCAAAGAAGAAAATTGAGCGTATTTCAGTAATTCACAGAGAAAAAATTTTATGGCTCAAGTGGTATTTCATGAGAGATAAAGAAAATCCTAAGTATAGTGTCCTTGAGCGTAAAATGTTTGATGCTGCTAAAAATAAAGATATGCTAGCTTATAAAAAATACGCTACGATTAAGCAGATAACAGATATTAGGGTACAGACAAGTGAAGACGATATTTTAACGGCCATTAAAGAGGTCTATGTGTATAATCACATGAATGTTATCGGAGCTTGTCAACGGATATTATTTGTTAGTCAGTCGCCAGCCTATAACAAGCTGAATAAATGGTTTGAGATATATTCTGATTTGTATTTTAGTGTTGTGCCTTTACCGAATATGGGAGCGTATCATGACTTGGTAGATATCTAGTTGATTGTATGATAAAATATAATAAACTTCAAAAAAAGGAGATAAATTTGAAGATTAAGCAAAAATGGGAACGTAGATCATTTGGAACGGATTTTATCGCTAAAGGTTTATTTTGGATAATTCTTTTTGTGGTTATTCTTTTTGGCTTTAACTATCTAATCTCTGGAAATTTTTATGCCTCTGAATTTTGGGATATGGTCGGAGGGGTGCTCGCTTTAATAGCTGCATTCATAGCATTAATTGTTTTTTCTAGACGAGCACTGATAGAGGGGTATTATATTAGTTCGTTAGATCTTGCAATGGCAATATTTTATGACGAAATTGAACATGATCCTTATTTTTCAAAACGTTATCATGAAATAAATGAAAAATATGCTGATAATGATATTGAACGAGTAAAAGCATTAGAGCCGTTACAAGAACATTATTGTTATATTTGCTTTAAACAGTACATTGAAGAAATGAATTGGTTAGAGAAATTTATAATTTGCTTATATAGTGTATTCACAATCGGAGAATTTTCGCTTTATATGGAGCTATCTAGAGCTAGAAAAAGAAAATGGTTTGATCATAGTGATAATGATTTTTTTTAATAAAAAAGCACGTTTGACCGTGCTAGTTTCTTGCCTTGTAAATCTGATTATTAAATATTGTTTTATTGGCAACTATAATAATTGAGAAATTATTATAAAAATCAACATTGAAAAAGAAAAAAAACATGTGTAGTGTGATATAATTATAGTGAGGATATTTTAATTTTTTAATGTACTCATTGAACAAAAATTGATTATAGAGAACATCGATCTCTTTGTTGAGTATTTTGATCTAATCAAAGGAGGAGATATAAAATGATTTCAGCTTTAGATGTAGCAAATACGTTTCTTGATAGAGCAAAGTCCGAAGATATTGATATTACGCCGATGAAGTTACAGAAATTGATCTATATTTTCTACAAAGATTATTTAAAAGAAACGCAAGAAAAACTTTTTGACGAACGTTTTGAAACTTGGCAGTATGGTCCTGTTCTTAGAAGCGTTTATAACGTATTTAAAAAATATCGTGCAAATCACATCAAAGAATTTTACTATTTTGAAAATAACAAGTATAGTACTATTGCTCTCCCTGCAGGTTCAGTAGTGAAAAAGATTTTTGATAATGTTTGGAAAACTTATGGAATGATTGATGGTATAAGATTATCTGAGATGACACATCAGCAAGGAACTGCGTGGTACAAAGCTAATATAAATGATGAACCATATTTAGAGGACTGTAACATATTCCAAGAGGAGCCTTATATTGCCTAACGAAGTAAATAAATTAACAACAGAAATTGATGTTCCTAATACTAAGTTTTCACAACAACAAAAAGAAGCAAATGATAAATTTGCAACAACAAGTATACTTGAAAGAAAAATTAATAAGGACACTTATAATACAATTAAAGGACACTATCTACTTATAATTTGTCTTGTATTGATAATGCTAATTTATTTTTTTGAAACTTTTGTTCATGGTGGGAAAATATCTGATATAGCAAGTAATGCTATAGAAGTTATTAAAGTATTAATTTTTTCACTGACAGGTTATCTTTTTGGAAAAAATGCTAACGAATCAGACAAGTAGGATAATTCTAAACTTATTTTTAAGACAAACAGTGATGTGAAATCACTGTTTGTTTATTGCTAATGAATTAAGTGAGGCAATAAAGAGTTTTATTATATTTTACAAGTATTGAACAAATTACACTGAGAGTTAGCATAGGATGGCTATAATACTTGACAAAAAAAGCACGTTTGACCGTGCTGATTCTTGCCTGCTGAACTCATCATTTTAAGTTCCTTTTTGTTACCCTTTATGTTTTCTCAACTTATTCAAAATTAGTTGTTTTTGCAGAAATCAAGTTAGATTTAGAGTAGGCTTAGGCCTATTTTTTAGTATCTAATAATAGGGGCTCTTTGTCAACTGTAGTGGGTTGATGAAAA
>NZ_KV807714.1:0-8060 GCF_001812125.1 Streptococcus sp. HMSC071D03 | reverse complement strand
CTACTAGCGGTGGAACTTAGTTTGGGAATTTAGCAAACATTTCTTAATTATAAGATTTTTTACTTGATATACAAAACTTGATCAGTAGAAATTCGTTTTTGAAATCCTTAAACTAAATGCAAAATCCAAGTCCTTATTTGAGTAATAACTTTCCAAAAAAGAGGCTGAAACAATCTGTTCCAACCTCACAATTTTAAACAATCTCAAATTTTAATTGACCAGCTTTGACACCAATCTTCAGAGTCTTACCAGCTTCCAATTCACCTTTAAGGAGAAGTTCTGCTAGTTTGTCTTCTACTTCCGTTTGCAAAGTTCTGCGTAGTGGACGAGCCCCCATCTCTGGATCATATCCTTGCTGAGCTAGGAGTTTAAGGGCTGATGCTTGAAGTTTCAAGTCAATTCCTTTTTCTGCAAGACTAGCAATCAATGGTTTGACCATAATCTTAACTACTTCTTGCATATCTTGACTTGACAAGCTATGGAAGACTACCTTCTCATCAATACGGTTGATAAACTCTGGACGATAAGCCTTTTTCAGCTCCTCAAACATCCGTTTTTCCATATTTTCCTGATCAAAACGAATGTCCTTAGCTCCAAAACCAACTGTCTTGTCATCACGAAGAGCTGTCGCACCAAGGTTTGAAGTCATGATGATGATGGTATTGGAGAAGTCAACCTTGCGACCCTTACTGTCTGTCAAGACACCATCATCCAAGACTTGCAAGAGCACATTAAAGATGTCTGGGTGAGCCTTCTCTACCTCGTCAAAAAGCAAGACTGAGTACGGTTTGTTACGAACCTTCTCGGTCAACTCCCCGCCTTCTTCGTAGCCTACATAACCTGGAGGAGCTCCATTGAGACGACTGGCTGCAAATTTCTCCATATATTCACTCATGTCAAAGCGGATAAGAGCAGACTCATCATCAAAGAGAACTTCCGCCAAGGCCTTGGCCAACTCGGTCTTACCAACACCTGTTGGTCCTAGGAACATAAAGGATCCAATTGGGCGTTTGTTATTGCGAATACCCGATTGATTTCGGCGAATGGCACGACTGATACTAGATACAGCTTGTTCCTGTCCGATAACACGTTTATGCAGTTCAGCTTCAAGATTGAGATACTTCTTGGCATCTGTTTGGGTCAATTTTTGAACTGGAATACCTGACAAGCGACTCAAGGTTGTCAAAATGTCTGATTCTGTCACCAAGTCTTTATAAACAGGTACTTCCTGTTCTTTTGCAATGAGTTGAGCAGCTTGCTTCCATTTACCATCCATCAAGGCCTTATCAGCTGGTGTTAAATCTGACTCATCTTTTTTAGCGTGCTTTGATTTATTTTGGACAGTTGCTGCCGCTTCATCCAAAAGATCAATCGCTGAGTCTGGCAAGTGACGGCTAGTTAAATAACGATGAGCCATTTTGACAGCTGTTTCTACTGCATCGTCTGTAATTTGGACATGGTGGTGTTTCTCATAGGTTGCTTTCAAACCTCGTAAAATAGCCATACTATCTGCTAAACTTGGTTCCTCAATCATCACTTTTGCAAAGCGACGAGAAAGGGCTGCGTCTTTTTCGATGTGCTTTTGATACTCTTCCTGAGTGGTCGCACCGACAGTTCTCAGAGTTCCACGTGCCAAGGCAGGTTTCAAGATATTGGCCGCATCCAAGGTCGAATCGATCCCACTTCCTGACCCCATAATGGTATGAAGCTCATCGATAAAGAGGATGACCTTTCCATCTTCCTCAATATCTTTGATGATATTGTTCATACGTTCTTCAAAGTCACCACGGAAACGAGTTCCCGCAACCACATTCATCAAATCAAGTTCTAAAACTCGCATCTTAGCCATTTCATCAGGTACATCCCCGTTGGCAATACGTTGCGCAAGACCAAGTGCTAGAGCTGTTTTACCGACACCTGCATCTCCAACTAGGACTGGATTATTTTTTGTCTTACGGCTCAAGATTTGAATCATACGAGAGATTTCTTGGTCGCGCCCGATGACTGGTTCCAATTTACCCGAACGAGCTTGCTCCGTAAGGTCATGCGTATAATCTTCCAAACCTCCACTTGGTGTCTGAGGCATACCCATCATATTAGCCATGGAATTTTGCTTATCCGCTACCGTACGATGACGCTGGCGAAGGGCCTTCAAATCTTCTCTAGTCCAACCAGCACGCGCTTCAAGACTTCGACGAAGTCCAGCAATCTTGACCTGATCCTTCTGATCTTCGTAAGAAAATCCCGCTTTTTCTAAAATGCGAGTAGCTAAGGCATTGCCATCATGTAAGATAGCATAAAGAACATGCTCTGTTCCCAATACCTTGGCATGTACGACAGAAGCAACGTGCTCTGCTTCCAACAACAATACCTTCAACCGGTGTGAAAAAGGCAGCTCCTGATAATGTTCCTTATCGCTATACTTTGTTTCAGTCAGCTCTACAGCAACTTCCTCCAGACGATCAATCTCATATGGAAATTCGTTCAAAGTCGCCCCAGCTACACTGTAACCATGATTGGCCATAGCAATCAATAGGTGCCATGACTCTAGGTATTCTGCCCCAAAATGACTGGCGACCAGAAAGGCACTTTCTATACATTCTCTCAATGCTTTTGAATATTTCATTTAGTTCTATTTTCCTTTTCTATCTACCTCTTGTAATAACTGACGGAGCATATTGGCACGGATAAGATTGGCATCATCGCCTAAAACTCGGTCTGTCGCCATTGCTAATAATAGATTCATCTCCTGACGAGTCACTAAATCCTGCTCAAACAAGAGTCTTAAAACATCTTCAAAGATAGCTAGGCTAACTTCTTCACCTACCGAATACAGTAAATCGCGGAGCATTTCATGGTGGTTTGAGAATTCAATCCGACCAATGCGAATATAACCGCCACCTCCCCGCTTACTTTCAACTAAATAGCCTCTGCTTTCAGTAAATCGAGTCTTAATCACATAGTTGATCTGGCTAGGCACGACTTGAAAGGTATCCGCTAATTGGCTTCGTTGCAATTCAACCATACCCGACTGCTCCAAAATCGCCTTGATATAGGCCTCTATATGGTCTGATGTATTTTTAAATCTCATAGAACGCCACCTCTTTCTTTGAACCTTGACTATTTTTGACTATTATACCGAATTTTTCGATTTTTTAAAAGAAAAAGGGGCTGGTAATGAAGAATCCTCACCAACTCCCTGTCTTTCTAATTATTTAAGCCTAATTCTGCTAATATCTGGCGTTTATAGGCAATTTTTTGAACGTCCTTGTCTTCAGCTTCAGACCAATTAAGTTTGACTTCAGAAACAATCTGCCCAGGGCGATTTTTTAAGATATAGATACGGTCGCTGAGATTGAGGGCTTCCTCGATACTATGCGTAATGATGAGTGTTGTCAGGCCTAGCTGTTTATGAATCTCCAAATACCAGGCGTGGAGCTCCATCTTAGTCATCTCATCCAAGGCACTAAAGGCCTCATCTAGAAGAAAGAGCTTATGTCCAAAAAGATAGGTACGAAGTAAAGCAACACGCTGACGCATCCCACCACTGAGTTCATGAGGGTACTTATCCCTTACAGCCGTCAACTGAAAGGTAGCAAGGATTTCGTATGCGCGGGCAATCGCTTCTGCCTTGTCCACCTTTTGGATCAAGAGGGGCAAAATAATATTGCCTAGCACCGTCTTGTGTTCCAAGAGCAGATCCTTTTGTAGCATATAGCTCACGCGCCCCTTGGGATTTTCCTCCCCATCAAGCACAATTCGCCCTGACTGGACTTCTAAAATCCCTGCAATCAGGTTAAAGAGAGTGGTCTTCCCTACACCACTGGGGCCTAGGATAGAAACCACTTCACCTGAAGTCACTTGTAGATTAATATCCTCTAAAATCTTTTCATTGTCGTAGGCATAGCTTACATGTTCTAGTCTAATTTCTGTCATTATTTCACAAATTCGTTGGTAAATCCTTTATCTGTCAAGTCTTCCTTGAGGATACCATTTTCTTTATCCCATTTGTAGAAGGCATTCCAGCGGTCAGCATCAAATTGTCCCCATTTTTCCTTGTCGCTCGCATATTCTTTTGACAAGTATTTTTGAGATTCGATGACGAAATCACGTTTATCCTTTAACTCAGGGGCATTCTTGATCAAGATATCAGCCGCTTCTTCTGGGTGCTCCATAGCATATTGGTAACCTTTTTTGATAGCTTGGATGACTTTACGAGCTTCTTCTTTGTTGTCTTTTAGATAGTCGTTGTTTGCGATGATAACTGGTGAGTAGTAGTCAAATTCTTTAACGTAGTCTTTCAAATACATAAAGTTAGCATCTACACCTTGAGATTTAGCAAGGATTCCATCCCAACCATAATAAATCCAAGCAGAATCAAAAACGCCATTGGCAATCGGTGTGATCGAGTTTGAATCGTTGTTTGGTACTTTTTCAACCTTCTCAAAGTCGCCACCTTGAGATTCTACCAAGGTTTTCAACATCGCAAGCTCAGTAGGGTCATTCCAAGTTCCGTATTTCTTGCCAACTAGGTCTTTTGGACTAGTTACATTATCAGATTTACGAGAGATGATCCCTGATGTATTGTGCTCAACGATCGCTGCAACGGCAGTGATACCTGCTCCTTTTTCCAATTTCTTAGCCATGTAATCTTGGAAATAGATAGCAAATGGCGCCTTACCATTGATAACCAAGTCTGACGAGCTTTCTTCAGGTGGCAATTTCAAATCAACATCCACTCCAGCTTCTTTGAAATAACCTTTTTCTTTAGCTACATAAAGCCCTGTGTGGTTGGTATTGGGTGTCCAGTCTAGGATAAAGTCAATTTTTTTGAGTTCTGCTTCTTTGTTATCCTTAGAAGCTGTTCCTTGCCCACAAGCCACAAGCACGACAGCTACAAGAGCTGTTACAATCGTTAAAAACACTTTCCATGTTTTCTTCATTTATATTTCCTCTTTTCTTTTTACAAAACGCTTCTTTTAAGCACGTTTCCATTTAATCACATATTTTTCACTGATATCGACTAATTTCATACCCACAAGGCTAATCAGCGATACCAGAATAATAATCGCGAACATGGTATCATACTGAAACAGTTTCTTGGACTGAATCATGTAGACACCTAGTCCTTCAAAGCCTCCCAACCACTCAGATACCACTGTTGTGATAAAGGCGTAGGAGACGCTAACCCTTAGTCCTGCATAAAAGTAGGGCAGGCTGACAGGGATTTTAAAATGCCACAGGATTTGCCAAGGATTCGCTCGCATCAGACTAAACAAGGTCAGCATGTCCTTGTCGCAATGCCTAAAACCATCTAGAATACTGACGATAATAGGGAAGGTTGTCGTCAAGATAATCAAAACAATCTTGGGCAAGATACCATAACCCAACCATAAAACTAGGATAGGAGCTATGGCAATTGTCGGTATGGTCTGGACAACTACCATCATGGGGTAAATCAAGTCATTGAGCCAGCCCAAACTATCCATAAGAACAGCCATGATACAGGCTATCAAGACTCCCAAGACCAAACCTAATAAGGCTACTCTCAAGGTTGCCCAACTATGGTACCAGAGAAATTCTCTGTCACGAACAAAAGACTGGAGAATCTCAAGTGGTGTCGGCAGGATAAACTTTGGTAAGAGTTTTAAGAATCCCGCCACCTGCCAAACGGATAAGACACCCAAAAATCCTAGCAGACTAATATGCCGTCTCATTATACTTTTCAAGTTTCTCATCGATGCTTAAAATCTCTCCTATATTTATTTTCACATTGGCAAAAACATTGTCTGCTCCTTGCCCCGCCACTTCTAAGGCTTCTTTAAGAATTCGCATGAGCTCATCAAACTCCCCCTCCAAGACCGTTTCAAATGGTGTCACCACCATGGTCACTTCTTGAGCTTGCAGATAAGCAATGACCTTATCAATTACAGCTATGCGGTCAATCCCTTGTGACAGGGGCAGGACTTGTAAAGCAATGCTTGCTTTCATTCAAACCTCCTTCTAAGTTACAGTTTTTCTTTGTAAAAAAGAAAAACCTCTTCCATATATGAAAAAGGTGCAAAATTAGGCTAAGTTTCGTTCCCTACGCTGGCATTACCCAGATCAGGTGCGGTCGAAGTTTAACACTTCCTCTCAGACTGTACACAGACTCCCATATATTATATGGACATATGATAACGCAAAACAAACAAGATGTCAAGGAAACTGCTTACAGAAAAAGAGACGGCAAACCTTCTCTTTCTCTAATTATACAGATGAACTAGCTCTTTCAATTAAAGCATAGGGGCGAATAACTGAGCTACTTCTTTGATTAATGTTTGATACCAAGTAGGCTTGATTGTCCCAGTAAAAATTTCTTGCGACTCTTCAAAAATTTCTTCAAAATCATTGCGAATAGTTGCAATGGACGGTGTTTCATACAATAAAACTGCATTTTCATAGTGGTGAACCAAGCTGCGATAATCAAGGTTTATGGTTCCAACAACCGCAAATCGATCATCAACAATCATTTGCTTACTATGGATAAAACCAGGAGTATACTCATAGATACGTACACCAGCAGACAAAAGATCAGGATAAGATCCTCGAGTTACTAACTGGATGAGCTTTTTATCTGGGATAAATGGAGTTATAATTCTCACATCTACACCTCGCATGGCTGCATTTTTTATATCCTCTGTCAAATCATAATCAATAATGAGATAAGGCGTGGTGATATAGACAAAATCTTCCGCTTGATTAATCAGATTTTGATAGACGATTTTACCCACCTTCATTTTATAGATAGGCTTAGGGCCACTTCCATACGGGATACAAAGACCACCTCCTGGTCGTGTCTGATTTTCCAAATGATACTGATCAAAGTCACTAATTTCTCCACGGTTGATGTACCAGTTCATGAGAAATAGTCTGGTAAAGGCTTGAGTCGCCGGACCATCTATCCGAATCCCACTATCTTTCCAGTGTCCAAAACGTTCAATCTGATTGATATATTCGTCTGCAAGATTAATCCCGCCAGTATAGGCAATCTGCCCATCAATGACCAAAATCTTACGGTGGTCACGGTTATTATAGGCCACTGTCATACGAGGAATTACCTTATTAAACTTATGAGCCTCAATTCCCCGAGATCGGAGATGCACAGTATAATCACCTGGCAATGTCACCATGCAGCCGATATCGTCGTAGAGCATCTTGACCTCGACTCCCTGAGAAGCTTTTTCTTCAAGAATTTCAAGCATACTATCCCACATCAAACCTTCGTCGACAATGTAGTATTCTAGAAAAATAAATTTTTCAGCCCTCTTCAAATCTTCCAGCATCTGTTGCCACATTTCCTCACCATTTGAAAAGAATTGTGAGTCTGTCTGATCATAAACTTCTGCATTACTGTCCATATGCAATAAGGCATTGATAATCCCGTAGGCAGATTTATCAGTTTCTTGTAGGATCTGATGAAGACTATGCTCTCGCTTTTCATGAGATGCAATAGAACGAAGTTCCTGTAATTGTTTGAATTCCTTTTTTGATAACCGACGCTCACCAAACATGATATAAAGCAAGGGACCAAAAACAGGAACAAAAGTGACAATCAACCACGTCACCTTGCTTTCAGGAGACATAGAACGATTGACAATAGCTAAAACAGTTGCCACGCTGACAAGAAATACAAGAGCAACCCAAACAAGTGGAGCAATCTGGCTCATGTAAAGAATGACTGCAAAAACTACAAATAATTCTATCAGAATAATCGCAATGCTAAAACCATACTTGGACATCAATAGTCGAAATTTTCTAGTTCCCATAACTCCCCCTCAATTTCTAAGTCTACTCCCTAATTTAACGTCTGAAAACGCTTGTTACCTTCTAGTATACTTAGTTTAGAAGAACTTAGCAAGTCTTTTCTGTTTCAACCTATAAAATTAAAAAGAGTCTGCGACAAAATAATTCTCAGCCACAAAAAAGCTAGATATTCCCAATTGTGGAACTCTAGCTTTTTCATCGCTCTGAATATAAATCATGGCCACCCGTCAAACGGGTGGTTTGTACCAGGGCTA